>CAZPOZ010000815.1:0-1501 GCA_964588235.1 uncultured Planctomycetales bacterium | reverse complement strand
CAGGAGCCGTATTTCGTCTAGCGCTTCCAGCCCGGCGATCCCGGTGCGATTTTCCGCATCGCCAATGAAATCGGTGGGAGCTAAGGGATTGAGGCCGCCGCCCTTGAGGCGATACGTGCCATCGTCGGGTTGGGCAGAGCTAACATCAGAGATGGTGACGTTGTCGAAATTGGCATCACCGATGTAGCCGTCCCCTTTTTTCATGCTCAGGCCGGAGACGGTTTGCCCAACCACGGTCAGGCGGAAGGTTCCGGTGGCTTTGCCTGCTTCGTCCACATCGTTGGCGACGGTGACGGTGAGGCCGTTACCGGCTTCGCCGATGGTTTTGGCGGCGATGGTGAAGCTGTTACGCCCTTTACCGGAAATGACTACGCTCGCGGCCGCGCCGCCAGTCGTCCCTTCCGCCAATGCCCGAATACTCACCACATAACAGGGGCCGCCCCCACTGGCAAAATAAAAGTAGACGGCATCCGGCAGGTACGCCCCAGCCACAAACCCACCAAATATCTGGGTAAACTTCGTCCACGTCTCCACCAATACCGGCTGGTTCAACACCGACCGAATCGGGGAGCGTTCGCCCGTGCGGGCATTGACTTTCTTGATACTGGCCTCCTGGGTGATGCCGACAAATGCAGGCATAGAAGTTCCCACCGCCTGAATCGGTTGAATGGCGGTAGGGGCGACTTCCTGCACATACACCCCAGGAGACGCATAGCTGATAGACATATTTTCATCTCCTTTACTTGTACGAAATGATCAACAGCCCACATGGGTGGACGATTTACCACGTTCTCATAGACTCTCATTCCACGCTCTGCGTGGCATGAAAACCTACGACGCTCTGCGTCATGCCGGACGCGGAGCGTCCTAGATACTGTTCCCACGCAGAGCGTAGGAACAAGTTGTGATAGTTAAATGATGAAACCTAAAACTTCTCTCTTCCTCTCTCTGGTAATAATGGTTGTGGTGGTGGTGGCGTGTGGCGCACAGCCAGAAGCGACCCCCACCCTGCCCGCCGATTATGTCATTGGCCCAACCAACTTATGCCAGGCTACCCCTCAATTTGTGGGTGGCCTGGGTTTTGAGCAGCCGGTCATAGACACGACCCAGGAGTTGGGAACCGGGCTGGTGGTGAGTGATCTGGCGGACAATACTCGCATCTACCAGCATGAAACGTGGGACGATGCAGGCAAGGTAGGGGCGTTTGCCATTGACTGGCTGGGAACGGTCTTTGTGGCTCCGGCACCCGTCATCAGCCAGGATCTGAACCCCGTCGAAGAGCAAAACAAGGTGTTCCGGGTCAACAGCCAGACAGCGGAGATGACCCTCTTCCTGGATTTGCCCTGGCCGTTGCCCCCTTCCGGCAGTAATCCGTATGGGGTGCTGGGGCTGGCCTATGATTGTGAGACGAGCAGTTTGTACGTGGCCTCGGTGGCTGGTTCGACGGCGCAGGATGAGGTGGGGGTCATTTATCAGGTGAATGCAGACACGGGGGAGATTG
>CAZPOZ010000814.1:0-1504 GCA_964588235.1 uncultured Planctomycetales bacterium | reverse complement strand
CGGCGTCAGCCGAGCTGCGCGAGGCGCTGCGGCAGCACGTGGCCCACAAGATCGGCGCGCTGGGGCGTCCCGAGGAGGTGCACTTCGCCGCCGAGCTGCCGAAGACGCGCTCGGGCAAGATCATGCGGCGGCTCCTGCGCGACGTGGCCGAGGGGCGCGCGCTGGGCGACACGACGACGCTGGCCGACCCGGCCGTCGTGCAGGCCCTGCGCGCGCAGTACGAGGAGGGGGAGTAGCCGGCGGTCAGCGCTCCTCGGGGGGGGCGCGGCGCGCGCGCGCGTAGGCGTAGGCGCTGGCGAGCAGCACCAGGCCCAGGCCCCCGCTGAGCAGCACGCGCAGCGGCAGGCTCAGGGCCGCCAGGTCGAACAGCCCGACCTTGACCACGACGAGCCCGAAGCCGCACAGCGCCGCGATGCGCGCGCCCCGAACGCCGCGGGCCAAGCCCCAGGCGAGCAGCAGCGACGACACCAGCGTCAGGTAGGCGCTGGCCAGCACGGGGCCCCACACCCCCGGCACCCCGGCGGCCACGCGCTGCATCTCACGCCAGCCCGCCGCGGCCGGCAGCGCCACGGCCATGCCCCCGAGCAGGGCGGGCAGGTCGTCGGCCGCGCCCCGCGAGCGCCGCCGGCCCACGACGAGCGCCGCGGACACGCCCAGCGCCGAGAGGGTGTGCGGATCGAGCAGCGCCGGCCAGCCCGCCGGGTGGGGGAGCTCGAGGCACAGCAGCCCCCAGGCCACGCCCAGGGCCAGCAACCCCGCCTCGGCCGCGCGCGCGAGCCCCGGCTCGCCGCGCCGCAGGCCCAGGGCCTGCGCCGCGAGCGAGAGGGCCGCCGGCGCCCCCAGCGCCGGGGCGATCCAGGCGTCGGCGCCGCGCAGGCCGGCGGCGAGGAAGGCGAGCCCGGCCGTGAGGGCCGCCAGGGCGTAGCCGGCCACGCGCGCCGCGGCGGCCCGGCCCACGAGCGCCAGCAGCGCGCCCGGCCCCAGCGCCAGGAGGAGGCCCGCGACCAGGAGCCCGGGCTGCGCCGCCGGCGCCGGCACGCGGGTGAGGCGCAGCGCCTCGGCCACCGCCAGGATCAGGGTGGCCGTCCCGGCCACGGCGGCCGGCAGGTCGCCGGCCCGGGTGCGCGGCGCCGCCGCGAGCGTGACGACCGCCGCCAGGGTCAGCGAGGCCACCGCCGGCAGGGGGGAGGCGGCGTCGGGCCAGGCCAGCCCCGCGCCGAGCACGAGCGCGAGCCCGCCCACGGTGGAGAGGCCCCGGCTCAGGCGCGCGGCCTCCGGCCCGCGCCCGCCGCCCAGCGCGACGCCGAGCAGCAGCAGCGCCCCGCCGGCGAGCGCGCTGGCGCCCCTGAGGCCCGGCTCGCCCCCGGCCTCCGCCAGCACCAGCGCGAGCGCGAGCGTCGAGGTGGCCCCGATGGCGAAGGCGGCGCGCGGGCGGCTCGGGCCGCGCCCGCGCCAGGCCCGGACCAGCTCCGGCAGCAGCAGGGTGCCCAGGAACCCGTGGAGC
>CAZPOZ010000813.1:0-1507 GCA_964588235.1 uncultured Planctomycetales bacterium | reverse complement strand
TCACAGCTTGTCTCCAAGAGCGTCCACGAGCGGCATGCGCACGGCCCGGATCGCGGGCACCAGCCCGCCCAGGAGCCCTGCGACGAGGGCCGCGAGCAGGCCGCTGAGCCTGACCGGGGCCGAGAGGTCGAGGTAGAAGGCGCCCATGGGGAACTTCAGCGGCACCTCGCCGAAGAGCCCCGAGGCGAGGTAGCCCAGCAGCCCGCCCAACGCCGCCAGCAGCAGCGACTCCTGGAGCAGCGAGACGCCCACGGCCAGCGGGCCGTAGCCCACGGCGCGCAGCGTGCCCATCTCGCGCGTGCGGGCCAGGACCGAGGCGAACATGGTGTTCGTGAGCGCCAGCACGCCGCCCACGAGCACCAGCAGGGCCATCAGGCGCGCGAGCAGCGTCATCGGCCGCAGCGCCTCGGCCAGCGAGGCGTACAGCCGCGGCTCGGGCACGACGCCCAGGCCCCACTCGAGCCCGTTGCGCAGCCCCCAGAGCTCGACCTCGGCGAAGCGCGAGGGGTCGTCCAGCCGGGCCGTGACGCACGAGACGTCCGTGCGCCGGGTGGCCACCATCACGTCCTTGAGCCGGCCCCAGAGCTCGGCCTCGAGCACCGTCCCGGGTGCGGCGAAGCGGCCCACCACCTTCCAGGCCACGCCCTCCAGCTCGACGGTGCGCCCGACGGCGAGCGAGCCGGCGGGCAGGCCGATGCGCGACTCGGCCAGGCGGCCGGCGAGCAGCTCGCGCTCGGCGGCGGGCTCCACGCCCTCCACGAGCGTAACGCGGTCGTGGACCAGGAAGGCCTCGGGCTCGACGCCCCGCAGCGTCCCGATCGCGTCGCCCTTGCGCGTGGCCACGTGCAGCTCGACCGAGACCGCCCGCCGGCCGGCGACCTCCTTCACGCCCGGCAGGCTGGCCGCCGCAGCCCTCGCGTTGCCCTCCAGGAGGAACGAGCGCACGAGGTCGTGCTCCTGCTCCTGGCTCACGAGCACGACCACGTCGGCGGAGGCCGTGCCGGCCGCCGTGGCCGTCAGCCCCCGGGCGAAGCCGTCGCTGAGGATCACGAGCACCGTGATCAGCGCCAGGCCGAGCAGGGTCAGGGCCGTGCGCGTCGCGCGCCGGCTCAGGTTGCGGACGGCGTAGAGCAGGGGGAGCATCAGGTCGGCTTCACGGCCAGGGCCAGGGGCCGGCGCAGGACTTCGACCGCAGGTCCGAGCGCGGCCACGACCCCGATGGCCACGGTCACGCCCAGGCTCGTCCCCACGAGCTCGAGCCCGGGCACGAGGTCGATGCCGAACCCCTCGATGCCCAGGGTGACGGGCGAGAGGTGCAGCCACAGGCTCACGCCAGCGACGCCCAGCGCTCCTCCGGCCAGCGCCAGAGCCAGGCTCTCGGCCACGAGCAGCGCGGCCAGCACGGGCCGCGTCACGCCCACCGTCTCCAGGGTCCCGAGCTCGGCGGCCCGCGTCTGGGCGCTGATGTAGACGGTGTTCCCCAGGATCAGCACGACCACGGCCACGG
>CAZPOZ010000812.1:0-1518 GCA_964588235.1 uncultured Planctomycetales bacterium | reverse complement strand
GCGGGATCGGGGTGGCGGTCATCACCAGCACGTCGGGCACGGCGGCCGCCGCCGCGCGCGTGACCAGCGCCTGGCGCTGCGCGACGCCGAACTTGTGCTGCTCGTCCACCACGACGAGCCCCAGCGAGCGGAAGCGCGTGGCGTCGGTCAGGGCCGCGTGCGTGCCCACGACCACGTCCACCTCCCCCGCGGCCAGGCGCTCGCGCGCCTCGGCCCGCTCCCGCGCCTTGAGCCCGCCCACGAGCAGGGAGAGCCGCACCCGGCTGCCCTCCAGCAGCCGCCCGAGCGTGGCGAAGTGCTGCCGCGCGAGCACCTCGGTGGGCGCGAGCAGCGCGCCCTGCAGGCGCGCGGCCACGGTGCCCAGCAGCGCGCAGGCCGCCACGAGCGTCTTGCCGCTGCCCACGTCGCCCTGCAGCAGCCGGTGCATCGGGCGGGCGCGCCGCAGGTCGGCCACGACCTCCGCCAGGGCGCGCTCCTGCGCGGGCGTGAGCGCGAAGGGCAGCCGCGCGCGGATGCGCGCCTCGACCCGGGCCGGGAAGCGCACGGGCGTGGCGCTGAGCGCGTGCCGCGCCTCTCGGCGACGGCGCAGGCGGGCCTCGTGGACGACCAGCTCGTCGAAGGCCAGCCGCTGACGGGCCGCCTCGGCCTGCGCCTCGGAGCGCGGCTGGTGGAGCGAGCGCAGGGCCTCGGCGAGCGGCGGCAGGCCGGCGGCGCGCGCCAGGTCGGCGGGCAGGGGATCCTCCACGCCCGCGGCGGCCGCGAGCGCCGCGGCGACGGCCCGACGCAGCAGCGGGGCGCTCAGGCCGCGCGCCAGGGGATGCACCGGGACCAGGCCCGAGGTGCGTGGCCCGGCGGCGTCGGGCACCAGGCGCTCGCGCTCCGGGGCCACGAGCGAGCGCGCGCGGGGGCCGACCTCGGCCCGGCCGAAGAAGGCGTAGGTGGCCCCCACGACGAGGGGCTCGGGGAGGAACCCGCGGAGGAACCAGCGCGCGGTGGCGCGTCCGCTGCCGTCCTCCAGGGTGGCCTCCAGCAGCGAGAGCCCCCCGCGCAGCCGCCGGGCCCGGGAGGCGCTCACGCGGGCCACGACGAGGGCGGGCCGGCCGTGCTCGAGGGCGCCGAGCGGCGTCGGGTTGCGCCGGTCCTCGTAGCGGCGGGGGCAGAGCCGCAGCAGGTCCTCGACGGTGCGCACGCCCAAGGTGGCCAGCGCGTCGCAGCGCGCCGGCGTGAGGCCGGGGAGCCGGGCGACCGGGTCGGCCGGCCTCAGGGGCGCGGCGGGGCGCGGGGCGCTCACGGCTGGGGCCACGAAGCCAGGGGCAGGGCCCTTCGGGGGGCGGGGTTCCGGCCGCGCAACGGCCTGCGGAGGGCCTCGGCGGGCCGCGCCCGAGCGACCGGCGCAGGGGGCCGGTAGCGGAAGGCCGAGGACGCCGACGGCGCGCCTGGGGCCTGCGCCGGCGGGGGCGGCGGGAGGAGGAAGCGGCCTGAGCGCCCGGCTCCCGCGCGCCGCACGTGCCTCGCGTC
>CAZPOZ010000811.1:0-1519 GCA_964588235.1 uncultured Planctomycetales bacterium | reverse complement strand
GAAGGTGCTCAGGTCGGGCCGCACGCCCCACAGGGTCTGCGCGCCCCCCAGGTGCACGCGGAAACCCGTCATCACCTCGTCGAAGATCAGCAGCGCGCCGTGGCGGTCGCAGGCCGAGCGCAGGCCGGCGAGGAACCCGGGCTCGGGCAGCACCAGGCCCATGTTGCCCACGACCGGCTCCACGATCACGGCCGCCACGCCGCCCGGGTGGGCGGCCAGCGCCCGCTCCACGGCCCCGAGGTCGTTGTAGGGCACGGTGAGCGTGTGCCGCACCACGTCGGCGGGCACGCCGGGGCTGTCGGGCGTGCCGAAGGTGAGCGCCCCGCTGCCGGCCGCCGCCAGGAAGGCGTCGGCGTGGCCGTGGTAGCAGCCCTCGAACTTGAGCACCGCCTCGCGGCCCGTGGCCGCCCGGGCCAGGCGCAGGGCGGCCATGCAGGCCTCGGTGCCCGAGACCGTGAACCTCAGGCGCTCCACCTGAGGCAGCAGGCGGGTGATCGCGCGACCCAGCGCCACCTCGTCGGGCGAAGGCGTGCCCGTGGCCACGCCCCGGACCGCGCGGCGGCAGAGCGCCCGCACCACCTCCGGGCGGCCGTGGCCCAGGATCATCGGGCCCCAGGCGCCGATCAGGTCCACGTAGCGGCGCCCGTCCACGTCGGTCAGCCAGGCGCCCCGGGCCGAGGCGATCACCGGCGGCTCGCCCCCGACGCCGCGGAAGGCGCGCACGGGGCTGTTGACGCCGCCGGGGAACAGCGCGCGCGCGGCGCGGTTGAGGGCCCGGCTGCGGGGGCCCACCCCCCGCGTGCGGCTCGGAGCCCCCCGCCGGCGCGCCGCCACGGCTACCAGCGCTCCCAGCGCCCGGAGGCCAGGGCCTCGGCCGCGTAGCCGGCGAAGTAGGTCAGGATCCAGCGCGCGCCCGCGCGGCGGATGGCCAGCAGGCTCTCGCGCACGGCGAGGTCCAGGTCCAGGTGACCGGCCGCGGCGGCGTCGTGCAGCATGGCGTGCTCGCCGCTGACCTGGTAGGCCGCCACGGGCACGGGCACGCGCTCGGCGACCTCGCGGATCAGGTCGAGGTTGGGCCCGGCGGGCTTGACCATCACCGCGTCGGCCCCCTGCGCCACGTCCAGATCCACCTCGCGCAGCGCTTCGACGCGGTTGCCGGGGTCCATCTGGTAGCCGCGCCGGTCGCCCCGCCCGGGCGCGCTGCCCGCGGCCTCGCGGAAGGGCCCGTAGAAGGCCGAGGCCGTCTTGGCCGCGTAGGAGAGCAGCGGCGTGGCCGCCAGGTCGCCGCCCTCGGCGTCCAGCGCGGCGCGGATCGCCGCCACCTGGCCGTCCATCATCGCGCTGGGGGCCACGACGTCGGCCCCCGCGCAGGCGTAGACCACCGCCGCGCGCGCCAGGAGCGGCAGGGTGGCGTCGTTGTCCACGCTCGCGCCCCCGTCGTCCAGCACGCCGCAGTGGCCGTGGCTCGTGTACTCGCACAGGCACACGTCGGCCAGGCGCACCAACCCCGGCGCGGCCC
>CAZPOZ010000810.1:0-1528 GCA_964588235.1 uncultured Planctomycetales bacterium | reverse complement strand
CTGCCCTTGACCGAGGTACCGGCCGACCTGAGGGCTCGCTTCCTGCTGACCGGCGTAGAACCGCTCACGCTGCTGGTCTCGCCCGTGCTCCCCCCGGAGCTCAACGAGGCCTGGGCGGCCTCCGACAACAAGGCGCGCGTGCTGTTCCTGGCCACGAGCGCGCTGCTGCTGCGCCTGCTGGACGCCCATCCCACCGAGGACGCCGAGGTGCGCCTGGACCGCCAGGGCGGTCGGCTCGACTACGCGGGGCTGCTCGCCGACGTGTTCCCCTTCCACCCGGTGGAACGCCTGCCGGCTCCCCGGGGGGAGGCCTGCTACCGGCTGCGCCACGCGGGCCGCGTCGTCACGCTCACCTTCTCGACGCGCGGCGACGCGCGGCACCTGGAGGTGGGCCTGGCGAGCATGGCGGCCAAGCTGACGCGCGAGCTGTTCATGGAGCGCTTCAACGCCTGGTTCGGCGCCCGGCAGCCGGGGCTCCGGCCCACGGCCGGCTACGTGCAGGACGGGCGCCGCTGGCTGGCCGAGGTGGCGCCGCTCCTGGCGCGGGAGGGGATCGACCCGGCGCGGCTCGTGCGCACGCGCTGACGCGCCGCACGGGCGCGGCTGCGCCTCAGGCCGGGACGCCCAGGGCCAGGAGCGAGGCGCGCACGGCCTCGGTGAGCGCCCGGCGGCCCGGACCGCCGCGGGCGCCGGCCACCGGGATCGGCGCGCCGACGCGCACGGTGATCGTCCCCCCCCGGCGCGGCAGGGCCGACGCTCGCGGCCAGAGGTCGAAGGAGCCCAGGATCGCCAGCGGCTGCAGGTCGAGCCCGGAGGCCATGGCCAGCTGCACGGCGCCGCCCCGCAGCGCCCCCAGGCGGCCGTCGGCGCTGCGCGTGCCCTCGGGGAACACCACCGCGTTGACCGGGTTGCGCGCCAGGCTCGCCACCGCGCGCTCCAGCAGGGCCATGCCGGCGCGGGGATCGTCGCGGTCGATCAGGAAGTGCCCCGTGAGCCAGGCGTGCCAGCCCACGAACGGCAGGCGGATCAGCTCCTGCTTGAGCACGAAGCGCACCGGGCCCGGGCTCACGGCACCCAGCAGCGGGGGGTCGAACCAGGAGGCGTGGTTGCAGACGAGCACGCGCGCCGTTCCCGGGGCGAGCCGCTCCCGTCCCTCCAGGACCACGCGCACGCCCGCGCCCCAGAGCAGCGCCCGGCCCCAGCCGCGCAGCACCCAGTCGGAGGGCCGGCGCTTCACCGGGTCGAGCAGCCAGCCCAGCACGCCCAGCACCCAGGCGGTCGCCGTGAGCGGCAGGGCCCAGGCGAGGAACGCCGCTCCGCGCAGGCCGGCCCTCATGGGCCGACGCCGACCGCGAGGGGGCCGTCTGCGCTCAGAACAGGCCCACGATCTGGCCCTGCGCGTCGATGTCCACGCGCTCCAGGCCCGGCTCGCTGCCCAGGCCCGGCATGGTCATCATCGTGCCGCACAGCGGGTAGAGGAACCCGGCGCCCGCGGCCAGGCGCACGCTGCGCACGGGCAGGCGGAAGC
>CAZPOZ010000809.1:0-1529 GCA_964588235.1 uncultured Planctomycetales bacterium | reverse complement strand
TGCGCTCAAACTCCCGCATGAACTCGCACAGCGCATCCACACCGGATTCGGCAAAGGCGTTGTAGATCGACGCGCGGCAACCACCGACGGAGCGATGGCCTTTGAGCCCGCTAAACCCCTGCTGTTCGGCGGTGGCGAGGAAGCGCTTCGTGGCGGATTCGGCATCGTTGCCGCCAAGCGTCCAAGCGACGTTCATGCGCGAACGACTGCCGGGCTTTGCATGCGCACGATACAAGCTGCTGGCGTCGAGCAGCGCGTACAACTTGGCGGCCTTGCGCTCATTGACTGCGCCCACGCCCGCGACACCACCTTGATCTTTCATCCACTGCAACACGTTGCGCAGCACCAAGATGCCAAACGTGTTGGGCGTGTTGTACAGGCTGTTTTCTGCGGCATGCGTCGCGTAGCGCAGCATCGTTGGCACCACGGAAGCGGGCTCACGCGCGATCAAATCCTCGCGCGCGAAGACCACAGTGACACCCGACGGGCCGAGATTCTTTTGCGCACCGGCGTAGCCAAGCGCGACATTCTCGATTCCCATCTTGCGACTGCCGATGTTTGACGACATGTCGACGACAAGCGGAACGCTGGCATCGATCGCGGGTAGCTGTTCCCACTCCGTGCCATAAATCGTGTTGTTGCTGGTGATGTGCAGATAGCTAGCGTTTGCGAACGTTTCAGCCGCCGGCATCGCGGGAATATGATCGTGATTGCTCGCCGCCGAGCTCGCGACCACTTTGGTTTCGCCGAATAGCTTGCTCTCGGAGATGGCCTTCTTCGACCACACGCCCGTCTCGATGTAACAAGCCGGACGATCGGCGCGACGCAGATTCATCGGCACCATCGCGAATTGCAAGCTCGCGCCACCTTGCAGAAACAACACTTTGTGCGATCGCGGGATCTCGAGCACTTCGTGGCATAGATCGATCGCGGCATCGTGGATCTTGTCGAACGTCGCACTGCGATGCGAAATCTCGAGGATCGACAACTGCGATTCCAACGCGTCATCCCCAGGTAGATCGAGCTGGCGGATCGCGTCCGCGGTGCGATCGAACACCTCGAGCGGAAGGATCGCGGGACCGGCAGAGAAGTTGTAGGGCCGAGGCCGACTCATGCGCGCACCTTAGCATCGAGCCCGTCACGACGGACGACGCGGGCGGTTGTCGCGCCCACGCCTGGGCTACTTGCGCGCCAGCAGCGATCCGCGAGCGCCTAACGCGACGTACTCATGCAGCAGGGGCGTAACCAATGCCGAGCGCATCGCATACTCTGAGTATCGAGTGCGCGCTTTTGGGCCGCCCTCGCCAGGACCACCATGGCCGACGATCCAAGCAGTTCGCAGCGACGCCGTGAATTTCTGCTTCGCGCCGCCTCCGGCACGGTGAGGGCCAGCGCCCGCGCCGCCCGCTGCTGCACGCGTCGGGATCTCAGAGCTTGTGAAGACGGGAGATCTGGCCAAACCCCCAGGGCCCGACCCTCGGGTTTCCACCAGGGTCTTGAAGCGAAGCGGGTCAACCCTATAATTGCCT
>CAZPOZ010000808.1:0-1530 GCA_964588235.1 uncultured Planctomycetales bacterium | reverse complement strand
AGCCGACTGCTGCGGGCCGGCGAGCGCGTCTACCGGCCTCACGTTCCTCCGCCACATTGAGCAGGGCAGGCGCTGGGCGCCCAGCCGACCCGGCTACGGCGGCGTGAGCACGAGCTCGACGGGGACCCCCGGGCCGGCCTCGGCGCGGGCTTCCAACAGGAGCACGCTGCCGTCGAACACTCGGGCCCGCAGCGGCCACCGCCCGGGCGGCACGTTGGGCAGCACGAATCGGCCGTCCCGGTCGGTCCGCGCCTCGCGCTCGAGGGCGCCGGCCCGCAACGTCACCCGCGCCCGCCGCCCCCGCGGCACGTTGGTCACCCGCCCCTCCAGCGCCTGACCCGCCACCCATCGCAACGTCACCTCGCCCGCGTCGTGACGGACGTCCGCCAGGTAGGCCACCCGCGGCTCGGGCCGCGCCACCTCGAGGTGCAGCGAGTAGCGACCCTCCGGCTGCAGGCCCGTCAGCCGGGCCTGCCCCCCGGAGTCCAGCGCCGCCCCCGGCAACCAGCCCCCGCCCCCGTCGTCGTGCAGGCCCAGCCAGGCCTCGCCCGCCGCCCGCGGCAGCCCCTCCACCCGCACGAGCAGACCCCGCCCGCGGCGCAGCACCAGCCGCAGCTCGCCGCCGCCCTCCGCCAGCGCGAGCGGCTCCGAGCTCAGCCGCCAGCGCCGATCCCCGCCCGGCCCGTCGGGCACGTCGGCCTGCGCCTCGACGCGGAGCGGCTCGGGCGGCAGATGGCCGAGCACGAACGCCCCCGTCGCGTCGCTGGTGGCCGAGGGCAAGTCCCCGCCGTCGGCCCGCCGCACCACCACCGTGGCCGACGGCACCGGCCGCCCCTCCTCGTCCACCGTGCGGCCCCGCAGCACGCGCGCCGCCGGCAACCGCAGCTGCGCGTCCGTCGCGCTCCACGGGGTCAGGCGCAGACGGCCCAGGTCGGGGCGCGAGGCCGGGGGATGCGCCTCCAGCACGTACGCGCCACCGGACGTGAGCCCGGCGAGCCGGGCTCGCCCCTGCCCGTCGGTCGTGCTGCGGCCGAGGCCCAGCCCGCCACGCCCGCGCTCGAAGGCCAGGTCCACGACCGCCCCGGCCACGGGGGCCCCGCCCGGATCCGTGAGGCGCAGCACCACCGGCGCCTCGGCCACCAACCGCAGCAGGAGCCCGTCGGCGCCCGCTTCGGCCTCCAGCGCCGGCAGCGTGGCGAAGCCCGGCGGCGCCTCGACCGACAGGCGCTGGAGCCCCGGGAGCAGCCCCCCGAAGGCGAAGCGCCCCTCCGCGTCCGTGCGCGCCTCCGCGCGGGCGCCGAACAGCAGCGGAGCGCCGTCGGGCAGCTCGAGCGCGTCGGCGTGGACGGCCCCGCCGCCCAGCGGCTCCCCGCCCGCGCCCACCACCCGGCCCGAGAGCGTCCGGCCGGGCCCGAGCCGGAGCACCCGCTCGACGCCGTCGGAGTCCAGCGGCCCCAGCAGGCCCGGCGCCAACGGCAGCGGCGCCCCGGTCGCGTCGCGCGGCTGCGTGACCGCCACCCAGGCCGGCTC
>CAZPOZ010000807.1:0-1538 GCA_964588235.1 uncultured Planctomycetales bacterium | reverse complement strand
GGGGCGGCCTCGCCGCTGCGGGCCTTCCACGGCGCCCCGCTTGCGGGGCGCCCAGATCGACGCGGGCGGGCCCCTTCGGGCCGGCGGGCGCCCTTGGTAGGGTGCCCGCATGCTCGAAGCCGACCTGACCTTCGCGTTCGACGAGGCGCTGGGCGCGGGCCGCGGGCTCTTCGCCGCCGACCTGGAGGCGCTCGGCCCCCGGCTTCGCGCCGCGCACGCCGCCGTCCACGCGGCGCACGCGGCCGGCGGCCTGCGCTGGATGGACCTGCCCGCCCGCGTGGATCTCGCTCGCGAGGTCGAGGCCTACCGGCAGGCCTGCCCGCCCTTCGACGACCTGCTGCTGCTGGGGATCGGCGGCTCGGCCCTGGCCGGCCCCCTGTTCGGCGCCCTCGCCCCCCGGGGTCCGGAGGGCCCGCGCCTGCACCTGGTGGAGACCGTCGATCCCGCCCGGCTGCACCACCTGTTCTCCACCTGCCGCCCCGAACGCACGCTCGTGCTGGCCGTCTCCAAGAGCGGCACGACCCTCGAGACCGCCAGCGCGCTGCTCCTGGCCGAGGCCTGGCTCGAGCGCGCGCTGGGGACGCAGGCCCGTGGGCGGCTGGCCGTGATCTGCGACGAGGAGCCGAATCCGCTCCGGGCCCGGGCCCAGCGGCGGGGCTACGCCCTGTTCGGCGTGCCCCCGGGCGTCGGGGGCCGCTTCAGCGCGCTGTGCGCCGTGGGGCTGCTGCCGGCGGCCCTCCTGGGCCTTGACCCCGCGGAGCCCCTGCGGGGGGCGCGGCAGGCGCTCGAGCGCACGGCGAGCCCGGGCACCGAGCAGAACCCGGCGCTGGCGCTGGCGGCCGTGCACGCGCTCGCGCAGCAGCGCGGGCGCAACGTGGCCGTGCTCTTCCCCTACGGCGAGGCCCTCCGGCCGCTGGGGCCCTGGTGGGTGCAGCTCGTGGGCGAGAGCCTGGGGAAGGTGGGCCCTCGGGGGCCGGTGGGGGTCTCGCCGCTGGCGGCCTCGGGACCGGCCGACCAGCACAGCCTGCTGCAGCTGCTGCGGGAAGGGCCCGACGACAAGCTGACGGTCTTCGTCGGCGCCCGGCGGACGGTGCCGGCGGCTCACGACCTCTCCGTGCCCTCCGGCGGCGAGGAGCTCACACCGGTGGCGGGCAAGCGCCTGAGCGAGGTCCTGGCGGCCGAGCAGGAGGCCACGACCTTCGGGCTGATCCGCGCCGGCCGCCCGTCGGCGACCGTCACGTTGGACGAGGCGGGCCCGGCCGCCGTGGGCGCCTTCCTCCTGACCCTGGAGATGGCCGTGGCCTACTGGGGCGCCCTGCTCGAGGTGAACGCCTTCGACCAGCCGGGGGTGGCGTTCGGCAAGCAGGCCGCGCTGGCGCGCCTCCTGGGCGCGCCGGCGGCGCTCGTCGCCGAGCTCGGCGCGGCGCGGGCGCGCCCGCGCCGCCTGTCGCGCTGAGCGCCAACGCCAACAAGTTAGTCGATGTGAGGCACGTGCGGCGCGCTGGAGCCGGGCGCTCAGGCCGCTTCCTCCTCCTTGC
>CAZPOZ010000806.1:0-1540 GCA_964588235.1 uncultured Planctomycetales bacterium | reverse complement strand
CCGCGGCCTGGCGCGCGGCGGCGCTCGCCTTGGCCCTGGCCGTGACCCAGGGCGGGCGCGCGCGGCTGTGCGTGCTGCGGGAGGGCGAGCGGGCCGAGCGGCTCTCGATCGAGGCTTCGGGGGAGATGCCGGGGGCGCTGGCGGCCCTGTCGGCCGAGCCGGCCGCGGGCCGGGCCGGCCTGGCCGCGGCGCTGCCGCTGCTCGCGCGCAGCCTGCGTCCCCCGGCCCGGCTGATCCTGATCAGCGACCTGCTCACGCGCGCCGACCCGGGGGCGCTCGCCCGGCTGGGCGGCCGCGGGCTCAGCGGCGCGCTGCTGCACCTGCGCGTGCCCGAGGTGCACGCGCCGCGGCCGGGGCCCGCGTTCCTGGCCCGCGACGCCGAGACCGGGGAGGAGCGCTGGGTGCGGCTCACCCCGCCGGCGGCGGCGCGGTTGGCGGCGCGCGCCCAGGCCCACGCCGACCTGTGGGCCCGGCACGCGCGCAGCGTGGGCCTGGCGTACCTGCCCTTCGCCCCGGGCCAGGACGACGAGGCCCTGCTGCGGCGGCTGGCGCTGGAGTGCGCGTGAGGCCGGACGCCACCCCGAGGGGCGCGTCGTCGTCCCCCCGCGGCCGGCCCCGCGCGCCGGCGGCCCGGGCAGGGCCCGCGGAGGCCTCCCGCGAGCCGTTCCTCGGGGCGTGTGTCCCGCTCCCGGGGGCCGGGCCCCTCACGGGGTGGCCATGGGCCTGACGCTCGAAGCGCCGTGGGCCCTGACGAGCCTGCTGGCGCTGCCGGCGTTGCTGTGGCTGCATCGTCGCCTGGCCGAGCCCGCGCGCACCGTCGTGCCTTCCCTGCTGTTCTTCGTCGAGGACGCGACGGCGCTGCTCCGGGCCGAGCGGCGCCGCCGCGACCTCGATCTCCTGCTGCTGTTGGCCGCGGCGGCGGCCCTCGGGCTGGCGGCGACCGGGCCGCGGGGCGACCCGCCCGCCCCCGGACGGCACGTGCGCGTCGTGGTGGCCGGCGGGGCGCCCGCGGCGCAGGCGGGCTACGACGCGCGCGTGGCCGCCGCGCTGCGCCCGCTCCGGGAGGCGTTGGGCCCTCGCGACCGGATCGAGGTGATCGCCTGGCCCGGGGCCGGGTCCGAGCCGCTCCGGGTCGGGCCGCGCCCGGCGCCGGAGACGCTCGCGGCGCTGGCCGAGGCCGGCGCCCCCGGCCTCGCGGTGGTCGTCAGCGACGCGTCGCCCGCGGCGCCGCCGCCGGGCGTGCGCTGGATCGCCGTCGGCGACGCGGGGACGGAGAACCGCGCGATCCTCTCCGCCGCCCTGGAGCCGGCCGACGGCGGCCCGCGGCTCCTGGTGACCGTGCTCAACCATGCCCGCCGGGCCGTGCGCGTGCGCGTGGTCGCGCGGGAGGGCGGGCCCTCGGGGGCCGAGCGGTTGCGGCGCGAGCTGCTGCTGGGGCCCGACGCCGTGGGGGCCGTGCTCGACCGCCTCAGCCCGGCGCTCCCGGCGCCCGAGGTCCTGCGCCTGCGCCTCGAGCCGGGCGAGCCGGGCGACCCCGGAG
>CAZPOZ010000805.1:0-1552 GCA_964588235.1 uncultured Planctomycetales bacterium | reverse complement strand
GGCAGGCGCAGCGCCGTGCGCGCGCAGTCGTAGGCGACGTCGCCGCCGCCGACGACCACGGTGCGGCCCAGGGGCGGGCGTCCCTGGTCGGTGTTGAACGCCGCCAGGTGCTCGAGCCCGGGGACGATCCCGGCCAGCTCCTTCCCGGGCAGGTCGAGCATGCGCGAGCGCCACAGCCCCGTGCCCACGAACACGGCGTCGAAGCCCTGCGCGCGCAGGCCGGCGAGCGTCACGTCGCGCCCGACGCGCACGCCGCAGCGCAGCTCCACCCCGGAGGCCAGGATGGCCTCGATCTCCCGCGCCACGAGCCCGGCGGGCAGGCGGAAGCGGGGCACGCCGTAGCGCAGCATGCCGCCCGGCTCGGGCTGGGCCTCGAGCACCGTCACGGCGTGGCCCAGCCGGCGCAGGTCGTGAGCGCAGGTGAGGCCCGCAACGCCCGCGCCGACCACGGCGACCCGCCGGCCGGTGGGCGCCGCGTCCAGGCTCCCCGCCGCCGTGGACAGGGCCAGCGTGGCCCGCGGGTCGCCCCCGGCCTCGACCCCATGGCGCTCCGTGGCCGTGCGCTTGATCGCACGGATGCTCACCGGGCGGTCGATCGCGCCGCGCCTGCAGGCGCGTTCGCAGGGGGCGCCGCAGACGCGGCCGCAGATCGAGGCGAACGGGTTGGGGCCCCGGGCGATCCGGTACGCGAGCCCGTAGTCGCCCTGGGCGACGGCCTGCACGTACCCGCTGGCGTCGGTGTGCACGGGACAGGCCTGGCGGCAGGCGATGAGCCGCTCGAAGTAGCCCAGGTCGGGGATCTCGGTCGCGAACCGGGCCATGCGCGCCTCGCCGATGGCGCGAGCAACGCAACGACCGTGCCTCAAGGGGGGGGCGGGGCCCCCGGCCTCCGTCGGGCAGACGGGGGCGCTGCATGGCGGAGGATGCTGTCGCTGCCGCGAGCAGACGGCGGTCAACGGACGCGGAAGATGAGGAACAGACCGCATCCGCCTGTGGACGGGTTCACAGGACCGCATCCGGCGTGCGGCACCAGGCGGGGTTCCCCCGGGGCCCGGGGCTGGCGTTGCGGGGTCGGCGTAGGATGGGGGGCCCCGGGAGGGTCTCCATGCTGTCCCCGTCGCTGCGCCCGCTGCCGCCCCTGGCCCGAGTCGCCCTGGCGCTGCTCCTGTCCCCCCTCCTGGCCGCGTGCGGCGGGGGCGGGGGCGGCGGCGGCGGGCATGAGACGCTGCGGCTGACCGCGCTCTCGGGCTTCGACGGGCACGTGAAGCTGACCGGCGAGGTGAGCAGCGGGCTCAACCACCTGGCCGTGGGCGACGACCTCGCGGACGTGCCGGTGCGGGCCTTCATGGCCTTCGACCTGGCCGGGGTCCCCCCCGGCGTCCAGGTGCTCGGCGCCACGCTCGAGATCCGGCAGATCAACGTCATCGGGATCCCCTACACGGCGCTCGGGCGGATCGAGCTGACGGGGATCGACCTCGGGGCGGCGCTCGACGCCGGCGACTACTCCTCCGGGCCGATCGTGGCGCTGACCACGCCGGCGATCCTCTCCGAG
>CAZPOZ010000804.1:0-1555 GCA_964588235.1 uncultured Planctomycetales bacterium | reverse complement strand
TGATGGGCCCTTCGGGCAGCGGGTAGACCACGCTGCTCCACCTGCTGGCGGGCATCGACCGGCCCAGCGCCGGGCGCGTGCTGGTGGGCGCGACCGAGGTGTCGGCCCTCTCGGCGCGCGCGCTTGCGCGCTGGCGCAACGCCCACGTGGGCTTCGTCTTCCAGCAGTACAACCTCGTGCCCGTGCTGACCGCCTACGAGAACGTGGAGCTGCCGCTCCTGCTGCTCAGGCTGTCGCGGGAGGACCGGCGGCGCAAGGTGGCCGTGGCGCTGGAGGCCGTGGGCCTGACGGACCGCGCCTCGCACCTGCCGCGGCAGCTCTCCGGCGGGCAGCAGCAGCGCGTGGCGGTGGCGCGGGCGGTCGTGGCCGGCCCCAGCCTGCTGCTTGCCGACGAGCCCACGGGCAACCTGGACGCGCGGGCGGCCGACGGCGTGCTGGCGCTGCTCCAGGAGCTGCACCGGCGCTTCGGCCAGACCCTGGTGATGGTCACGCACGACCCGCGCGCGGCGGCCACGGCGGCCCGCGTGATCCACCTCGAGAAGGGCCGCGTGCTCGACGAGACGCGGCCCGTGGCCCCCGGAGGCGCCCCATGAGCGCAGACGTCACCAGGAGGGGCGGCACGAGGCACGGGCGGCGCGCCGGAGCCGGGCGCTCAGGCCGCTTCCTCCTCCTCGCGCAGACTGCAGGCGCGTCGTCGTCGTCATCGGCCTTCCGCTGCCGGCCCAGCGCGCCGGCGGCATGGGCGCGGCCTCCTGAGGCCTCTGGCCGCCGTTCCGCGAGACCTACGTCTCCCTCTGGCGGGCCCGGCTCATGAGCGCATTCCTCAGGCTGCTGACCTACGTACGGCGCACGATCCTGCGGGCGCGGACGCGCTCGCTCCTCACGCTCCTGGGGACGGCCTTGGCCCTGGCCCTGTTCGCCTTCGTGAGCACCCTGGAGGCCGGCGTGCGCCGGCTCTCCGAGGAGGCCCACCGCCCGGTGCTCGTCGTGTTCCAGACGAGCCGCTTCTGCCCCCTCACCTCGGACCTGCCCATCCGCTACGCCGACGAGGTGCGCCGCATCCCCGGGGTGGCCTCCGTGCTGCCCACCCTGCTCTACATCAACGCCTGCCGCACGAACCTCGACCTGGTCACCTTCCACGGCGTGCCTCCGGGCGAGGAGGCGGCGATGCACGACGTGCGGCTCGTGGACGGCGACCTCTCCTCGTGGCGGGCGCGCGCCGACGGCGCGCTCGTGGGGCGACGGCTCGCCGAGCGCCGGGGGCTCCGGCCCGGGGACCGGCTGCGCGTCCCCACGAAGAACATCGACGTGTGGGTGGGCGGCGTCGTGGACGGCGGCGGGGCGGGCCTGGACAACGTGGCCTTCGTGCACCTGGACGCCCTCCAGCGCTCGCTCGACAAGCGCGGCACGGTCACCGAGCTGTTCGTCGAGCTGGCCCCGGGGGCCGACGCCACGGCCGTCGCCCGGGCCATCGACGCACGCTTCGCCACCGACGTCGTCCAGACCGACACGAAGTCGCTGCAGGCCTTCGTGCAGGGCGCGGTGGGGGAGGTGG
>CAZPOZ010000803.1:0-1556 GCA_964588235.1 uncultured Planctomycetales bacterium | reverse complement strand
CCGGGCCTGCGGGCGGCGCCCGACCTCGAGGTCGTGGCCGAGACCGGGCGCGCCGACGACCTCCCGGCCGTCGCGCGGCGCGTCGCCGCCGAGGTCGTGATCGACTTCAGCACGGCGGGCGCGGCGCTGGGCAACGCCCGGGCCATCCTGGAGGCCGGCTGCCAGGGCGTGGTGGGCACCACCGGCTTCTCGGCCGCCGACCTCGACGCCCTCGACCTCGAGGCCCGCGCGGCCGGCCTCGGCCTGCTCGTGGCGCCCAACTTCGCGCTCGGCATGGTGCTGCTGCAGCGCTGCGCCGAGCAGCTCGTGCGGCACTACCCCCGCGTCGAGGTGGTGGAGACCCATGGCGAGGGCAAGGCCGACGCCCCTTCGGGCACGGCGCTGCGCACGGCCGAGCGGCTGGCGCGCGCCGGGGCCCGGCCGCGGGCCGGCGACGGAGCGGAGCCGTCGCTGGGGCTCTCGGTGGACGGCGTGCGGGTCCACAGCCTGCGCCTGCCCGGCATCGTCGCGCGCCAGGAGCTGCATTTCGGCGCCGCGGGCGAAGCGCTCGTGCTCCGGCACGACGCCCTGTCCAGGGACTGCTACCTTCCGGGCGTGCTGCTGGCCGTGCGTGGCATCCCGGGCCGCGTGGGCCTGCTGCGCGGCCTGGACCCCCTCCTGCCGAGCCTGGCTTGACCCCTCCCGCCCCCCGTCTGGCCGAGGCGCTCCGGCTGCTCTACGTGGTGGACGAGCCGCGGGCCCGCGACTGGCGCCGCCTGGAGTCCGCGCTGGACGGCGGCGTGAGCGCGCTGTGGCTGCGGGCGCCGGAGGCCAGCGGCGCCGACCTCTACCGCCTGGCCAAGGAGCTGCTGCTGCGCACCCGCGCGCGGGGCGCCGCGCTGATCCTGGGCGACCGGGCCGACGTGGCCCTGGCCGCAGGCGCCGACGGGGTGCAGCTGGGCCATCGCTCGCCCCCGGCGCACCGCGTGCGTCCCTGGTTCCCCGGCTGGCTGGGGGTGTCGTGCCACGGCGAGGGCGAGCTCAGGCGCGCGCAGGAGGCCGGAGCCGACTACGCCGTGCTCTCGCCGGTGTACGGCGTGCCGGAGAAGGGCGTGCCCCTGGGCGCGGCGCTGTTCGAACGCCTGCGCCTCTCGGTCACCCTGCCCGTCGTGGCGCTGGGGGGGATCGAGGCCGGCAACGCGGACGAGGTGCGCGCCGCCGGCGCCGCGGGCGTGGCGGTCATCCGTGCCCTCAGCCAGGCCGACGACCCGCGCGCCGCCGCCGGGCGGCTGCTCGGCCGGGGCGCGCCCGCCCCCCCGGGGGCGCCGGGCCCGATGACCCAGGGGTGAACGCCCTGCGGCAGGCTCTGGGCATGGTCCCGGCCCTGCTCCGGTCCTCGGCTTGGGCGGCGCTGGCCCTGTGCGGCTGCCAGTGCCCGCGCCTGACGGGCGGCCTGCCCGATCCCGCCGAAGGCGCGGCCGTCGAGGCCGGCGCCGACGCCGAGGACGAACGCGTGGCGGCGCTGTCGGCAGCCTGGCCGCTGCGCGTGGCCCGTGCCATCGACCGCGTCGCGCTGC
>CAZPOZ010000802.1:0-1563 GCA_964588235.1 uncultured Planctomycetales bacterium | reverse complement strand
GCCCCGCACGGAGCTCGTCGAGGATCTCGGAGATGGGCGAGAACGGCATGCGGGCTCCCGGGAAGGGCACGGGGAGGGTGGGGGCGCCGGGGGAGGGGGGGCGGGCACGGGCCCGACCCCGGGTCCGGCACGACCCGCGGTCCCCGCAGGGGGGCCTATGATGGTAGCGGCGCCCCCCGGGAGCCTCCCCATGAAGCCCGTCCGTCGATTCGCGGCCGTCCTCCTCCTCCTCGCGGCGACGGCCCCGGCGGCCTTCGCGGAAGAAGTCGTGCTCGTCACCGGGACCCGGTACGACGCGAGCGACGTCACGTTCCTGCCGCGGAAGGAGGGCGCCGAGCCTGCCGTCCGCTTCACCTATCGCATGGGGGGCGGGCGCGCGACCGTCGAGCTGCCCTTCTCCCGCCTGGCGCCGTCGTCGCTGTTCGGCCTGAAGCTCGCGCGCACGCCCGGGGTCGACGGGGCCTCGCAGCTCGAGCTCGCGCGCTTCGCCCTCGAGCACGGGCTCCTCGCGCAGGCCTCCGACCGCTTCCGCCGCGCCGCGCAGGCCGATCCCTCCCTCGCCGCCGCGCGCGACGACGGCCTGCGCGCGGTGAAGGACGCCGAGAGCGAGCGCCTGCTCGTCGCGGCGGAGGCCGAGCTCAGGCGCGGACGCAGCGACCTCGCGCTCGCGAAGGCGCGGGACGTCAAGGGACGCGCGTTGCCCGGCAGCGCGCTCGCCGCGCGGGCCGACGGCCTCGCCGAGCTCGCGCTCCGGGTGCTCGACCGGGACCGGTCGCGCCTCGAGGCCGAGGCCGCGGCACGCGCCGCGGCGGCGGACGTCGCGGAGCGCAACGCCCTCGAGGGCAACCTCGCGAAGGCCGACAAGGCCGTGTCGCTCGCACAGGAGCAGCGGGGCCGCGCCGCGGACCCTGACGTGACGCCGAACGACGCCGCCAAGGCCCTCGAGCTCGCCGAAGACCATCTCCTCAATGCCCGCCGCGCGTTCGCCGCCGCGCGCGGCGTGGCCGCCGACCGCCGCGACGAGCTCGAGCGGCGGGACGCCGAGGTGGTCTCCCTGCTCGCCTCCACGTACCTCGACCTCGCCGACCTCGAGCGCCTGCGCCGCCGCCTCGACCGCGCCCGCGACCTCGTCCGGGCGGCCCAGGTCCTCGAGCCCGCCAACGGCCGGGTCCGGGACGTGCGAGAGCTGATCGAGCGGGATCTCGCCGCGCCGCCGCCCGCGCCGCCCCCGCAGGACTACGACCCGACGGGGCTGTTCTGGGGCCCCTCGTACTACGGAGCGCCGTACGGCGGCTTCAGCTACACGGAGACGTCCGGGTGGCCGTACACGACGTACGGGCGCTCGTCCTACGGGCGCAGGTACGGCCCGGCCCCGTACCGCACGGGGCTCCACTACGGGGGCGCGAGCTTCATCCGCGGCTGGCGCCTGAGCGGGATCGGCGTGCGCATCGGCTGGTAGGCGCCCGGGCGCAGCCCGCCGCGGTCGTGCCCGCCGCGCCCGGCGGCCAGACCGTGCGCCGGCGCCCGGCCCAGGGCGGAGACTGCCCTCTCGCACCGGAGGGG
>CAZPOZ010000801.1:0-1566 GCA_964588235.1 uncultured Planctomycetales bacterium | reverse complement strand
CAGGTCGTCGGCCAGGGCCCCGAGCGCGGGCGGCACGTCGGCGGCCACCAGCAGGAAGGTCTCGCGGGTCTGGTCGGCCCGCGGGCCCAGGATCAGGACCTCGACGTGGGCGAACACCTGGGAGAGCGTGCGCACGAAGGCCCCCAGGAAGCGCCCCGAGGCCCACACGTCCACCACGTTGACCAGGTAGAGCCCCCCCGGCGTGAGCCGCTCCCGCACCTGGGCGGCGAACTCGCGGGTGGTCAGGTGGAAGGGCACCGAGAAGTCGTTGAAGGCGTCGCCGAAGACCACGTCGAAGCGCCGCCCGGCGTCCAGGCGCGGCAGGACCAGGCGCGCGTCCTCGTGCGCGATCTCGTGGCGCGGGTCGGGCTCGAGGCCCAGGTGCTCCTGCGCCGCGCGCGTGACGGCGGGGTCGATCTCGGCGGTCACCAGGCGCGCCCCGGGATCGAGGGCCAGCAGGCGGCGCTGGAAGGTGTAGGGGCCGCCGCCCACGAAGAAGGCCTCCTGGCCGGCCCCGGCGCGCGGAGCCGTGCGCCAGACGGCGGCGGCGACGACCTCGTAGTCGTAGCCGACCCAGGTGGGGTCCTGCAGGTCGGCGAAGCCGTGCGTGAGCTTGTCCAGGGCCATCTGGCGCACCGTGTGCGCGCTGCGGGCGGCCAGCGACCGCAGCGCGCGGTCGTCGCCGGGGCCCTTCAGGTGGGGCAGGAGCGCCGCGAGGGTGGCCGCGTCCATCGGCGGGCCCTGCCAGTGGAGGCGGCGGCGGGCGGGCTCGTACACGACCCGGTGCCGCGCCTCGGGCACGCGCTCGAGGGCCTCGAGGTCGGGGGGCTCGGCGAGCAGGCACCAGCGGCCCTCCTCGGGCTCGATGCGCACGCGGTAGTAGCCGCTGTCCTTCACGTAGAGCCCCGGCCCGTCCTCGCGCAGGCCCAGGCGCAGGCCGAAGCCCGCGAGCGCCGCGCCCACCCCGCCGGGGCTGCCGGCGGCGGCCAGCGCCAGCACCGCCAGCAGGGCCAGCACGCCCCGCACCGGCAGCAGGGTGCGCGTCCCCGCGACGCGGTCGGTGGCCGTCGCGAGCGCGAAGGTGATCAGCATGACCAGCACGGGCACGCCCAGCAGCGGGATCGCCAGGTGCGCGGCGCCCACCGCGCCGACCACCGCCGCCAGCGTGCCGGCCGCCTGCATGCGGCCCAGCGTGCGCCCGTGCGAGGCCGGGTCGGCCAGCGCGGCGCGCGCGAGCGCCGGGGAGAGCGCGCCCAGCGCCGCCGCGGGCAGGAAGAACGCCGCCGCGACGGAGAGCAGCGAGGCCAGGGGCCAGGAGAGGCCCGGGGTCAGCACCCGCCCCATGACCATCGGGGTCCACAGGCACACCCCGGCCCCCAGCGTGCCGAAGGCCAGCACGTCGGCCACGGCCCGGCGCGGAGGGCGTCGGTCGGCGTGCCGGCCGCCCAGCCAGGCGCCCAGCGCGGCCCCCAGCAGCACCACGGCCAGCACGGCGGTCCAGGTGTAGAGCGACGAGCCCAGCCCCAGCACGGCGTGCCGCCCGGCCACCATCTCCATCGCCAGGAA
>CAZPOZ010000800.1:0-1569 GCA_964588235.1 uncultured Planctomycetales bacterium | reverse complement strand
GAGGAGGAGACGGGGGCCCGAGCGCCCCCAGCCCAGCGCGTCGCCCGTTCCCCCCCTGACCTTGCGCCTCGCGAGCACTAGCGGCAGCAGCCGCCGTCCGGGTCGCTCAGTCCGCGCCGGAGCCGCTCGAGCAGGCCCTCCGGAAGGGCCACCGGCCGCAGGCGCTCCAGCACGACCAGCATCTCCTCGTAGGAGGAGAGCAGGTTCATGCAGTTCGTGCACAGGTGCAGGTGCTCGCGCAGCCACTCGGTCTCGTCGGCCGGCAGGTCGCCGTCGCGGAAGCGCAGCAGCCGCTCGCCCACGTCGCGGCAGCAGACCTTCTCGTGCGCGCCGCCGGTCATGTGGGCTCCTCCGCGTCGCGCGCGGCGTCGGCGCGCTCCTTCCAGAGATCTTCCAGGCGGTTGCGCAGGTGCAGCCGGGCCCGGTGCAGGCGCGTCTTGAAGGCGTTGAGGTGCAGGCCCAGCAGCTCGGCCGCCTGGGGGTAGGTCAAGCCCTCGAGGTCGATCAGCACCACGGCCTCGCGGTACCCGTCGGGCAGCTCCTCGATGGCCGCGCGGATGCGCGCCTCGCTCTCGCGCGCCAGCGCCGCGCGGTCCACGGCCACGGGGGCCGTGCGGATGCGCCGGTCGAGGTGGCCGTCCTCCCGCAGCGGCAGCGGCAGGCCCTCCAGGCTCACCGCCGGGCGCCGCGCCCGGCGACGGTGCAGCTCGCGCGCCTCGTTGAGGGCGATGCGGTAGATCCAGCCGAACGGGTCGCTCTCGCCGCGGAAGTCCTGGGCCCGCTGCAGCACCTTGAGCAGCGTGGACTGGGCCACGTCCTCCGCGTCGGCGTCGCTGCCCGTGAGCCGGCGCGCCAGCCGGAACAGGCGCTCGCCGTAGCGCTCCACGAGCGTGGCGGGGGCCAACGGGTCGGGCGTGGCGTCGGCCATGCGTGCCGGGGGCACCTCCGCGCGGAGCATCCCCGCGCCGGGGAGCGCCCCCAAGCGCCTTCCGGGAGCCAGGGGGGGGCACGCGCAGGTCACCGGCATCCGACGCGGGCGGGCCGTCAGGGGTTTCGCGGGGGGGGGGCCTGGCCGGCGCGGACGCCGCGGAAGTGCTGCGCCAGGAGGGCCAGCAGGGTGGTGGCCAGCAGCCCCGGGGCGCGGTCGCGTCGGCGCACCACGGCGATGCGCCGCGCCAGGGCCGGCGGCGGCAGCGTCCGCACCGCCAGGCGGGCCCGGTCGGCCGCGGTGAGGGCCATCTCGGGCACGACCGAGAGCCCCAGGCCGTCGGCCACGTAGGCCTTGACCACCTCGAGGTTCCCCGAGGCCAGCGCCACGCGCAGCGTCACGCCGCAGGCCGTGAGCGCCCGGTCGAGCAGGGCGCGCGTCTCCGTGGTGGTGGGCAGGAGCACGGCCTGCGCGCCGTGGAGCGCCGACCAGGAGACCGGGCCCTGGGCCAGGGGGTGCGTGAGGGGCACGATCAGCCGCAGCGGGTCGGCGAGCAGGGTGCGCGCCCACAGCGCCGGCTCCAGGGTGGGGGGGCGCGTGACGATCCCCAGGTCGGCCTGGCGCGAGCGCACCAGGTCGAG
>CAZPOZ010000799.1:0-1572 GCA_964588235.1 uncultured Planctomycetales bacterium | reverse complement strand
CACCATCCACTCACAAACCATGTTGATGAGCGCGAAAGACATAGACAGCGGCCGCGCCCAACGCCTGCGCCAGGAAATTGCCGATGAGGTCGTCGAACTCTCAGACATCCTCGTGGCCATGGATGAGGTCTACACCACACAAGAAGCCTGAAAACATGACCAGATTCCCTCGCCACGTATTTGCTACGCACCCATCCCTCAGGTATAATTTCCTGCCCTTTGACCAAAAGGGCTTTTTAGATGCGAACTTCTAGGGCGACAAGCCCTATTTTTTTGGAGATGTGGAGAAATGAAACGTACTTATCAACCCAAAATTCGTCGTCGTGTGCGTGTGCATGGTTTTCGTGCCCGCATGAAAACCCAAGATGGTCGTAACGTCCTGAAATCACGGCGTGCTAAAGGCCGCCACCAGTTGACCGTAAACATGAATGAACATGTCAAAAAGGTCAATTGGAATGGTTCCAAAGCCACGGCTTACCGTTCTGTCAAAGCAGCAACGGGCGGCAAGGGCTAATTTCACCCCTGCGCTAGAGGATGTTGCCACCCCCCAACCGTCTCCGTCATTCAGCCGATATTCAAGCGGCACGCCAGACAGGAAAGCGGTGGCACAATCCTCTTGCGACGTTGTATGTGTTGGCGAATCATGAAGAGGCCAGCCGCTTTGCTTTTGTCGCCAGCCGTCGCGTAGGAAAGGCCGTGCAGCGGAACCGTGCCAAACGGTTCCTGCGGGAAGCAACCCGTCACTACCTGCCCCAGATCGCGCCAGGTTGGGATTGTGTCCTTATCGCCCGTGATAAGACAGCCCAGGCAAGTTACCAGGAACTGCTCGCGGCCGCGTTCCAGCTCTTTAACCAGGCCCATCTTTTACAGCCAACAGCCAAAAAAGGGGTTGCCGGGCCATGAAACAAGTCGCCCTTCTCCTGATTCGTTTTTATCAGCGGTTTCTTTCTCCGTTATTTCCCCCCAGTTGCCGCTTTACCCCATCCTGCTCTCACTACGGCTATGAGGCCATTGAAAAATATGGGTTTATTAAAGGGGGCTGGATGGCGATCCGGCGCATTTCGCGTTGTCACCCATTTAATCCGGGGGGATATGACCCCGTTCCCTAATGGAGGTCCACTGTTGTACGCACAAGCGCGGCCGCAGAAGCGGTCTGTTTTCGTTATATTCATACTCGTCGCCCTGGTACTGGCGGCCTGTGGTCAAGCGGTTGGGGGCAATAACAATTGGCCCGGCCTGAGTACAGACGCCAATACCGCCGATGTCGCAGCGGGTTCCTTCGTTTATGCCCTCGATATTGAACAACAAGAGGTGCGCTGGTCCTACCCTGCCGAAGCCGGTCGTGCCAATTTCTTTGCTTCACCCGCCCTGGAAGATGGGCAGATGATTCTGGGCGATTATGGCGCATCGGGGGGAACCTTCTCTTCCAGCATCGTCGTTTCCATCTACGGTTTGGATGAGTTAGGCGAAAGTTCTCCCGGCACTTTGTTTTCCCCTATCACCGGCCTGGCGCGAGATCGTATTGTTGCACCCCCACGGCTGACCGCAACCCAGGCGGTTGTGGGCACCGCC
>CAZPOZ010000798.1:0-1578 GCA_964588235.1 uncultured Planctomycetales bacterium | reverse complement strand
GAACCTGGTGCAGTTCGCCAGTGACGTGGACAAGGCCAGTGGCGGCAAGCTCAAGATCCAGGTGCATGCCAACGCCTCGCTGTTCAAGGCGCCCGAGATCAAGCGCGCCGTGCAGGGCGGCCAGGCACAGCTGGGCGAGATCCTGCTGGCCAACTTTGACAACGAGAGCCCCCTGTTCGGACTGGACGGCCTGCCCTTCCTGGCCACCAGCTACGCCGACAGCAAGAAGCTGTACACCGCCCAGAAGGGCGCGTTGGACAAGTACCTGGGCAACCAGGGCATGAAGCTGCTGTTCTCGGTGCCGTGGCCGCCCCAGGGCATCTACGTCAACAAGGAGATCGGCTCGGTTGCCGACATGCGTGGCATCAAGTGGCGCGCCTATTCACCGGCCACCGGCAAGATCGCCGAGCTGATCGGCGCGCAGCCTGTCACGATCCAGGCCGCCGAGCTGACCCAGGCGCTGGCCACCGGTGTGGTGCAGTCCTACATGAGCTCGGGCTCTACTGGCTACGACACCAAGACCTACGAGCACATCAAGTACTGGTACGACACCCAGGCCTGGCTGCCCAAGAACGCGGTGATCGTCAACCTCAAGGCGTTCAACGCGCTGGACCCTGCCACGCAAGCCGCCGTCACCAAGGCTGCCGCAGACGCTGAAGCCCGAGGCTGGAAGCTGAGCATGGAAAAGAACGACTGGTACAAGGCCGAACTGGCGAAAAAAGGCATGAAGATCCTGCCGCCGTCGCCCAAGCTGGCGTCGGACCTGAAACAGGTGGGCGCCATCATGCTCGCCGATTGGGAGAAGAAAGCGGGCCCCGATGGACAGGCGCTGGTCAACGCCTACCGCAAGAAATAAGCAAGGACTTGCATGCGCGCTTGGCTGGACAGGCTTTATGACGCGACGGCCTGGCTGGCCGCCCTGATGATGGTGGCCACGCTGGTGATGGTGGTTCTGGGCATGGTGGACCGCTACGTGCCCATCAATTTCCGGGGCACCGACATGTACGCCGGCTATTTCATGGCCGGCTCCGGCTTTCTGGCGCTGGCCCACACGCTGAAAAAGAACGAGCACATCCGCGTCACCTTGTTGCTCAATGCGGTACCACCGGGCGCGAAACGTGCGCTGGAGATCTGGAGCCTGTGCGCGGCGGTGCTGCTGTCGGGGCTGTTTGCCTTTTACAGCGCCCGACTCGCCTGGCAGTCGTTGGACTTCCACGACATCTCCACTGGCAACGACGCCACACCCCTGTGGATTCCGCAGATCGCCATGGCGCTGGGTACCCTGGTGCTGCTCATCGCCTTTGTCGACGAACTCGTGATGGAGCTGCGCGGCTTGCGCGTGGTCGTTGCCAGTGACGAAGCCCTCCACAACGAATGAACGACAGGTTGCCCGATGAGTGACATTGGCATCACCGCCTTGCTGGTTCTGTCGCTGTTCCTGATCCTGGGCAGCGGCGTGTGGATCGGCCTGACGCTGGCCGGCGTGGCCTGGATCGGCATGCAGCTTTTCTCCAGCCGACCGGCGGGCGACGCGATGGCGGTGACCATCTGGGGATCGATGTCCTCGTGGACGCTCAC
>CAZPOZ010000797.1:0-1581 GCA_964588235.1 uncultured Planctomycetales bacterium | reverse complement strand
CCAGCACGCGCAGCAGCGTGGACTTGCCGCAACCGTTGGGCCCGACGACGCCGATCCGGGCGCCGGGGCCGATCTCGAGCGACACGGCGTCGAGCAGCACGGGCCCCCCGTAGTGCATCGTGACGCGGTCGAGGGCCAGGAGCGCCATGGGTGGGGGGCCTCGCCGCGGACCGGACCGCCACGCGGTCGCGGTCGGCTTGACGCTCGGCGGCGGCGATGATACAGGCGCAGGGGCCGGGCCCGAGCGCCCGCCCTCGGTGGACCCGCCCCTGGAGCCGGCCCTGCTCGACGCGCCCCCGACCCTGGCCCGCCCTCAGGCGACGTCGGCCGTCGGGGCCGGCGACAGCCTGCTCTACGGCGAGCTGTCGAAGGTCTACGACCTGATCTTCGCCCGGGTCTTCTACCCCCGCATCCAGCGCACGATCCACGGCCTGGCCATCCCGCAGGGCAGCCGCGTGCTCGAGATCGGGGTGGGCACGGGGCTCTCGCTGTCGGCCTACCCCCGTCATGCGCAGGTGGTGGCGCTGGACCGCTCGGCCGACATGCTGGTGCACGCCCAGCGCAAGATCGACCGCATGCGCCTGAGCCACGTGCGCCTGGTGCAGGGCGACGCCCTCGCCCTGCCCTTCGCCCCCGCCGCCTTCGACTACGTCATGGTCTTCCACGTGATCACCGTGGTCCCCGACCACGCGCGACTGCTCGCCGAGGCGCGCCGCGTGCTGGCGCCGGGGGGCACGCTCGTGGTGATCAACCACTTCCGCAGCGCCAGCCCCTGGTTGTCGCGGCTGGAGCGCCGGTTGGAGCCCGTCAGCCGCCGCTGGGGCTGGACGACGCTGGACGTGGGCGAGGCCACGCGGCACATGGGAGACCCCCGGCTGCACCGGCGCGCCGCGCGCCGCGGCTCGCTGTTCACCGTCCTGGTGGCCCGCCCGGGGTCCTGAGCGCCCGGCCGCGGGGCGCTCGGGGGTCCCCGCACGCGCCGGGCCGGTGGACGGCAGCGCTCAGGACGAGGCGGATCCGTAGGCCCTCAGGCCGCGGCGCCACAGGGTCAGCAGCAGGAGGAACCCTCCGGCGGCGCCCAGGCCGAGGTGCAGCAGCCACGGCCACGGCCGCTCCTCCAGCAGCACGCGCGTCGGGTAGGAGGCGATCAGGGAGAAGGGCAGGACCGACGTGAGCAGGCGCCGCACCCAGCCGTCGAACAGGCCGTCGGGCCGGCCGGCGAAGCGGTCCACGACGAAGAACACGTCGCGCAGCCCCGACGAGCCCGGCATCCAGAACACGGGGATCAGGAACAGGTAGAGCAGGCACCAGTGGACGAACACGCCCAGCCCGAGGGCCAGGCCGAACAGGGCCAGCCGGCCGGCCTCCTGCCCGGCCGGCACGCCGCCCAGGGCCCAGACCAGCAGACCCAGGGCCATCCACAGGTTCAGGAACGAGTTGACGGCGAAGTCGCGCAACGAGAGCAGGAACAGGCTCGAGACCGGCCGCAGCAGGTGGTAGTCGAGATCCCCGCGGCTGACGAAGGTGGGGAACCACCAGGCGTTGTTCGAGATCAGCGTCATGTGCAGCGCGTCGGCCACG
>CAZPOZ010000796.1:0-1584 GCA_964588235.1 uncultured Planctomycetales bacterium | reverse complement strand
CCTCCTGCGCGCCCTCCCGGGTCAGGCTCGCGGGCCCCCGTCCGAGGGAGAGGCGCTCGAGGCCGTCGAGGGCCAGCCGCGGCCCGGCCTCGGCGACGCCGGCTGCCAGCCAGGCTGCGACGCCCAGCCCCAGCACGAGCACGGCGGCCAGGGCCCGCAGCCCACGTCCCCGCCGGGCGCTCAGGCGGGCCCCGAGCCGGGGGCGCCCAGGGTTCCCGCGCGGCGGGGCGGGCGGGGCGGACCCCGCGGCCGCCGGGGGCTGCGCGCGGCGCAGCGCTTCGAAGGCCGCGAGCGCGGCGCTGACCACGTGCGGGGAGGCCGGCGGTCCGGCCTCGAGGAGGGCCGAGCCCAGGTCGGCCAGGAGCGCTGCGTCCCGGCTCGTGGGGAGGAGGGTCGGGGGCACTCCCTCCCGTTGGGGCGCTGCGCCGCCCGGCTGCCCCTGGGGGGCTGCGCCTCCCGGGTCCGGCGACCCTCCGGCGCGGTCGCCCTCCCAGGCCATCAGGCGCCGGGCCTCGACGACCGGATCGGTCTCGCCCCCCTCGGCCGCCGGGTCCGAGCGCAGGTCCGCCCTCAGGGCCGCCAGCAGGGCCCCGAGCCCGGAGACCGGCGTCGGCGGGTCGTTCGCGGGCGGCTCGACGGGCGGGAGCGGCTTCACGCGGGTCGGGGCTCCTCCGTACGGGTCCGCCGCTCAGGGCCTTCCGCCCAGGGCCTTCCGCCCAGGGATGGGCGCGCAGGACCGGGGGGCGGGCACGGAACTCAGGGGACCAGGACAGGACACGAACGCGGTCGCTGTCGGGGCCCCGGCCTGGCGGCGGCGCCACGCGGGCCCCTGCGGCCGCGTACGGCCACGGCACGCCACGGTATAGCGCGCGCCGAGCTCGAGGGGACGGGGCTACGGCTCCTCGATCAGGCGCCGGAGCGCCGGCAGCTCGGCCGCGAGCCGGTCCTTGGCCCGCTTGAGCAGCTGGCCGACGCTCTCCGGGCTGAGCCCGAGCAGGGCCCCGATGGCCCGGTAGTCGCGACCCTCCAGGAACCGCAGGGTGAGCAGCAGCCGGTCGCGCTCGCCGAGCCGGGCCAGCGCCGCCCGCAGGTCCCCCAGGGCCGCCGCCCGCTCGCTCGAGAGCAGCGCCTCCAGCGGCACGGGGCTGCCCGCGGCAGCCACCTCCTCGGCGTGACGCAGCCCCCCCCCGGGTTCACGCTGCCGCCGACGCAGCAGGCGTCCCACCTCGGTGCGGCAGATGACGCCGAGGTAGGTGCTGAGCCGGAAGGCGGGATCGTAGCGCTGGAGCAGCAGCCGGTCGCGCCGCAGCAGGGCCAGGAAGACCTCCGCCACGACCTCGTCCACGTCGTTCTCGGCCACGGGCTCGAGCGCGCGGCCGAGCATGCGCCGGGCCAGCGAGGCCAGCAGGGCCACGTAGCGGCGGACGAACCGCTCCCACGCCTGCGGGTCCCCTTCGGCGCAGCGGCGGGCGAGCTCGGCCTCGGACTCCGGCTGAGCCTCAGTCACGACGCCCCCAAGTTCGGCGACACGAGGCGCGTGCGGCGCGCTGGAGCCGGGCGCTCAGGCCGCTTCCTCCTCCTTGC
>CAZPOZ010000795.1:0-1587 GCA_964588235.1 uncultured Planctomycetales bacterium | reverse complement strand
TCTGGCTGCGGGTGCTCAGCGCCTCCGGAACTCCGGTCACCGGGGCGGGAATTCCTCCAAACGGGCTTCTTCTCGACCCGCGGGTCGGTCTCGCCTATGACCGATTTGCGGGGAAGATCTACGTCGCATTCTCTCGCCAGGTCGCGGGGACTCCCGAGATCGTGATTCTGCGCCTGAACCCGGACCTCTCGACGGACGGGGGTTACGGCACCGCGGGTCAGCTCGCGATCCAGCACTTCCTCGGCGTTCCGCTGTACATCCGGGCGCTCGCCCTCGACGACGAGGGGCGGCTGGTGGTCGGTGCCACCGAGGGCGGTCCGGGTGGTCTCGACTTCTGCGTGATGCGAGCGACCTCGGAGGGAGCGCTCGACCCGACGTTCGGCAACGGTGGCCACGGCTTCCAGACGGTTCCGATCGAGCTCGTTGCGAGCGGGGATGACGACCTCCAGGCGCTCGCGGTGGATACCCAGGACCGGATCCTGCTTGCGGGAGCGGCGGAGAACGCGCTCTATTCGGACCGGGCCGCCGTGCTCGTGCGCCTAACCGCGAGCGGGCCTCTCGACCCGTCGTTCAACGGCGGGGCGCCGCTGGTCGTCGCCGACACCGCGGGAGACGACGAGCTGGGCGGGCTCGTCCTCCAGAGCGATGGACGCATCGTTGTCGCCGGCAAGGTCTTCGGTCCGGCGTCGCCGATGTTCTTCGCGGCGCGCTATCTCGAGGACGGCTCGGCCGACTGGAGCTTCGGCAGCTTCGGCGTCTTCACCGCCCACTTCCCCGACTCCCCGAACGACGATTACGCGGTGGCACTCGCGCTCGAGGGCGGCCGTCCGATCCTGGTCGGACCGGCGGAATGGAGCGCTCCCGATTACGACTTCGGCGTGATGCGTCTCGCGAGCTCGTTGATCTTCACCGACGGATTCGAACGCGGCACGACCGGTGGTTGGTTGGCGCTCGTGCCCTGACGGCAGGGAGCAGCAGCTCACCCTGAGCCGCGTCTGTTCCCGCCCGGATTCTCGGGTTCGGCACGTTCTCTCCAGGAAGGAGGATCGGATGGCAATTCACTCCGTTCTCGTTGCCACACTGCTCGCGATGCTCGGGTCTGCTGCCGCCCGGGCCCAGGTCGACGGAACGCTCGACCCGAGCTTCGCCGGAGGCGGCGCCACCCGCATCGCCTTCGACCGACCCGGAACCAACTTCCGTGACTACGCGAGGGCCCTGGCGATTCAACCGGACGGCAGGATCGTCGTCGTTGGCTCGGCTGAGGAGGCAGGAGCCGGCAGCAACGCGGCGATCGTGCGGTTGAGCGCCAATGGAGCCATCGATTCGAGCCTGGGAGGCGGCCCATTCACTTGGGGTCCCGCGGACAACGATTGGGCCACCGACGCACTGGTCGAGCCTTCCGGCAGCATTCTCGTCGCGGTCGCCCGTCAGAACGGATCGGCCTACGAGTACTCGGTCTATCGCTGGTCCGCGACCGGCGCATTCGAAGCCAGCATCGGGCTCGGGCCTGGAACGGGCGTCGGGCCGATGATGAGCCTGGCCCGCGATCCAACCTCCGGGAAGGTTCTCGTCGCCTGGAACGTATTC
>CAZPOZ010000794.1:0-1588 GCA_964588235.1 uncultured Planctomycetales bacterium | reverse complement strand
GCGCATCCTGATCTCGATGTGCGTCGCGCCGGCGGCCAGCGGCGAATCCTGCGCCAGCACGGCGCGCAGCCCCGTCCACGTGGCGTCGTTGCGGATCAGCGGGTTGTCCAAGTAGGGCGTCATTCGCACCACCCGCACCTCCACGCGCGCGGCCGACGCCAGGGTGTAGGTGTAGGTGCGCCGCACGCGCGAGGCCGTGGCCTCGTTCACGCTCTCGGTGCCCACGGTCTGCCACACCTCGAGGGCCACGCCCCAGGCGTCGATCTCGCGCACCTGCACCCTGAACTCCACCTCCACCGCGGCAAACGGCGTGCCGTCGGTCGCGTCGCCCAGGCCCGACTCGAACGCGATGTCGATCTCGATGGCCTCGGCCTGCTGGTCCGCGTTGCAGGCCACGAAGCCGCCCACGTGCCGCCCCGCCAGCAGCGCCTGGCCGCTGACCTCGGGCGCCGTGACCACGTTGCCCTGCACGATCGTCGGCGCTGCGCCGGGCGCGAGCACGGCGTATTCGACCACCTCCGTGTCGACCGTGTTGAAGTGCTCGATCACCGTATCGTCCAGCAGCGTGGCGTCGATCTGGTACTGCCCCATGCCGATGCACAGCAGCGCGTGGTAGTACTGGTCGCTGGTGTCGTTGTCGTAGCGCACGTAGGGCTCGCAGGCAAAGCGCGGGTAGATCTTCTGGTAGCCGTAGCCCACCGGGATGGCCTCGTCCAGCGCGGCGCGGTTGCCCGCCAGGCTCGTGGTGTAGCTGGGCGCCGCGTCGGCGGCCTCGGCCTTGGGCGGGTCCACGCTCAGCAGCGTGTTGATGGCAAAGTTGGCCGCGATGGTGGCGATGAACGAAGCCGTCGGCCCGACGGCTGTAGCGAACGCGCTGCCGGGCCCCAGCAGCGCGAAGGAGGCGATCGTCAGCACCAGGCCGATGGCCTGCTTGTTGCCGCTCTCGCCGCCGGCCGGCGCCACGTGCACCTCGAGCAGCTCGCCCGCGGCCAGGCCGCGGCCCCAATCGCGGCGCAGCAGCCAGTGCCCGCCCACGCGCACCATCGCCCCGGGCGTGGCCGGGGCCACGATGTCGCAGATGCGCGTGCCCGCCGGCACGGCGCGCGGCGCGACGACGCAGCCGAAGGGGGCCTGCTGCATGGACACCCAGGCCGCCGTCATGACGCTCGCCTCCACACGCATACCTCCGCGTAGCCCAGCGCCGGCAGCGCCTCCACCGGCGCCACGCAGACGCGGCCATCCGCCTCGGAGGCGTGCAGCATCGCCACCCGCCGGCCCGCCGCGACGGCCAGGCCCACATGCGCCCAGCCGCTCTGCGCGTGCCGCATGCACAGCACGTCGCCGTCGGCCGCGCCCGCCCCGGGCAGGCGATGCCAGCCCTGGGCACGCGCCGCGGCCACGATGCCGGGCACGCCGCCGGCCCCGTCGTCCAGCGCCGGCAGCTCGCAGCGCCAGCGCAGCCACAGCGCGGCGCGCACCAGCGCCCAGCAGTCGTAGGCCTGCGGCCCCGAGGCCCCGCGGCGGTAGGGCAGGCCGATGAACCCGGCGGCCCAGTGCGTGGTGCTCGTCATCGGACCCCCAGCCCGGG
>CAZPOZ010000793.1:0-1590 GCA_964588235.1 uncultured Planctomycetales bacterium | reverse complement strand
ATCGGGCCAGAAGTACAAGAAGTGCCACGGCGCCGCGGAAGGCTGAGCGCCGATGACCGCCGCCCGCACGGCGCCCGACGCGGGGCGGGCCCGCGACGCCGGCGCCCGGGGGGGGGTGCCGCTGCGCGTGCTCTGCTGGTGCGCCAACGCGCTCTACGGGGCGCTGGCCGTGCTGCTGCTGCCCTACGCGCTGGCGCGCCTGCTGCGTGAGCCCAAGACGCGCGCGCGCTGGCGGGCCTACCTGAAGGACGTGCCGGCGCGCTTCGGCCGGCGCCGCCCGCGGCCCGGGGCGCGCCCCTGCGTCTGGCTCCACGGCGTCTCCGTGGGCGAGGTCAAGGCCGCGGCGCAGCTGGTGCGACACCTCGAGCAGGGCTGGCCCGGCGCGGAGGTGGTCTTCAGCGTCACGACCGACACCGCGCGCCGCGTCGCCGCGGACCTCTACCCCGGCCACCGCATCGAGTTCTACCCGCCCGACCTCAGCTGGGTGGTCGGCGACGCGCTGGGCGCGGTGCGCCCCGACCTGATCGTGCTGCTCGAGAGCGAGTTCTGGCCCAACTTCCTGCTCGCCGCCCGCGAGCGGGGCGTGCCGGTGGCGCTGGTGAACGGGCGCCTGAGCGCGGCCTCGGCGCGGCGCTTCGGCCGGGCGCGCGCCCTGGCGCAGCCCATGCTCTCGACCCTGGCCGTCGTCTGCACGCAGATGGAGGAGTACGCAGCGCGCTTCCGTGGCCTGGGGCTGGCGGCGGAGCGCGTGGTCGTCACGGGCAACATGAAGCTCGACAACATCCCCGTGCGACGCGACGGCCTGAGGGCCGAGGCCTTCCGCCAGGTGCTCGCCCTGCCCGCGGGCCTGCCCGTGCTCGTGGGCGGCAGCACGCACCCGGGCGAGGAGCTGGCCCTGGCCCGCCTGGCCGGCCGCCTCCGCGCCCGGGGCCACCGCGTCGTGCTCGTGGTGGCCCCGCGGCACCCGGGCCGCGCCGACGCGGTGGAGCGCGAGCTCGGGGCCGGCGGCTTCGACGTCGCGCGTCGCAGCCGCATGCCCTCGGCGCCCGTGCCCGCCGAGGCCGTGCGGCTGCTGGACACGGTGGGCGAGCTCGAGCAGGCCTACGCGCTGGCCGACGTGGTCTTCGTCGGGGGGACGCTCGCGCGCCATGGCGGCCAGAACATGATGGAGCCCGCGAGCCTGGGGCGGCCCGTGGTCGTCGGGCCCCACGTGCACAACTTCCGCGGCGAGGTCGAGATGCTGCGCGCGGCCGACGGCCTCGTGCTGGCCCCCGACGCGGAGGGCGTGGAGGCGGCGCTGCTCGGCTGGCTCGCCGACCCGGCTTCGGCCCGGGCCCTGGGGGAGCGAGGGCGGCGCGCCCTGGAGGCCAACAAGGGCGCCACCGAGCGCACGTTGGCCGTGCTGGCCCCGCTGGTGGACGAGGTGGTCGCGCGCCGGACGCGGCTCAACGCGGGGCCGGCAGCGTGAGCACGACGTCGCGCGTCTCGCCGGCCGCGACCTCGACGCGCGCCTCGGCCCCTGCACCCGCCGCGGTCCGGGCGCCGAGCCGCGCCGGGCCCACGGGCAGGTCGCGCACGAGGGCCCACCCC
>CAZPOZ010000792.1:0-1591 GCA_964588235.1 uncultured Planctomycetales bacterium | reverse complement strand
GGCGCGGACACCGCGTGGGCGCAAGCCAGGGGAGGCGGCAGTGGCGGCCCGCGCGGCGGTTCGGGCGGCGCGAGCCAGGCCAGCCCGAGCCACGCCGGCGGCGGCTACCGGGGTGGTGGCCACTTCGGCGGCCACGCTGGCGGCCACTCTGGCGGCTATCGCGGCGGCTACCACGGCTATTGGGGCGGTTACGGCCTGGGCATCGCCTTCGGCGGGCCCTGGTACTGGGGCTGGCCCTGGTACGCGGGCGGCTACTACCCCTACGGCTACTACGGCGCGTATCCGGTCTACGACGCGGCGCCGACCGTCTACGTGGAACCGCCGGGCGCGAGCCTCGCGCCCGCCGCGGCGCCGGAGAACTTCTGGTACTACTGCACGGAGCCGGCCGGCTACTACCCTTACGTGCAGACCTGCACCGTGCCCTGGGTGAAGGTGGTGCCGACGCCGCCGCCGGCCCAGCCGGCGCAGGCGGCCCCGCCGGCGAAGTGAGCGCGCGATGAAGTCGATCCCCGCCCGGCTGCGTCCCGCGGCGCTCGCGCTCGGCGCTGGCGTCCTGCTCGGGGCCTGCACGGTGATGCCCACGGAGCCGGGCGTCCTCGCGATGCCCGGTTCGCGCAAGAGCGTGGAGCACTACCAGGCCGATGTCATGGAATGCCGGCAATACGCGGACTCGGTGATCGCCGCCCACGGGAGCGGCACCGACTACCCGTCGATGTCGTCCTACCAGCTCCAGCGCGGGTACGACCGGGCCTACCTGCAGTGCATGTATTCGCGCGGCAACCGCGTGCCGGTGCGGGCTGCCGCGCCCGGGCCGGCGCGTCCTTCCTACCTGCCCCCGGGCCCGTCGGCCGCGGCCTACCCGCCGCCGCCGAACACGCCCCCGCCCGCAGGCTTGCCCGGCTCGCCGGCGCAAAGGAGCCCGGCCCCGGGCGGCACCGTCTATCCGCTGCCGATCGACCTGCCGCCCTCGAGCTATCCGCCGCCGAACACGCCGCCGCCCTCGGGCCTGCCGCCGCGCAACTAGGGCCCCCTTCGCGGGGGCCGGGCGGCCGGTGGCATCATGGCGCGAATTTCCGGGAGAGTTCGCCATGGCCACCTTCACCCGCCGCGACATGCTGGTCACGATCGCCGGCGCGGGCCTCGCCGCACGGCGTGATCCAGGGCCCGGACCAGGCGGCCTGGCTCACCGACGGCGGGCTGCAGGCCATCGTGCGCGTGGGCTGGCCCGACCGCACCGTGAAGGCCTACCCGCTGCCCGAGGGCACGCCCTACGCGAACCTGAACACGTGCGCCTTCGATGGCGAGGGCGACCTGTGGTTCACCGGGCAGTCCGGCGTCTACGGCAAGGTGGCCCTGAAGACGGGCAAGGTGTCCGTGTGGGATGCGCCCGGGGGACGCGGCCCCTACGGCATCTGCGCGACGCCCGCGGGGGAGATCTGGCACTGCTCGCTCGCCGGTTCCTGCATCGCGCACGTGGACCGGCGCACGGGCCAGTCCACCGTGGTGGTGCCGCCCACGAAGGACCAGGGCGCGCGCCGCGTGTGGAGCGACAGCCGCGGCCGCATCTGGGTGAGCGAATGGCTGAGCGGCA
>CAZPOZ010000791.1:0-1593 GCA_964588235.1 uncultured Planctomycetales bacterium | reverse complement strand
GGCCCTCGAGGAGGACGCCCAGGGCGTGGCGATCTCGTCCTACCAGGGCGGGCACGTCGAGTACTTCCGCTACGTGAAGGACCTGCTGAAGGAGCGCGGGGCCGGGCACGTGAAGATCTTCGGGGGCGGCGGGGGCGTGATCGTCCCCGAGGAGGTGGCCGCGCTCCACGCGTACGGCATCGACCGCATCTTCACCCCCGAAGACGGCCGCCGCCTGGGGCTCGAGGGGATGATCGAGGTCATGATGCGGGCGGCCGACTTCGCCCCGCCGGCCGACGTGCGCCCCGAGGGCCCGCTGCCCGCGCTCGATCCCGCCGACCATCGCCGCCTGGCTCAGTGCCTCACGCTCACCGAGGCCCCGGGCTTCCACGCCAGCGCGCTCGGGCGCGCCCTGGCGGAGGCCGACCGCGCCCTGCCCGCCGCCCGCCGCGCGCCCGTGATCGGCATCACGGGCACGGGCGGCGCCGGCAAGTCGAGCCTCACCGACGAGCTGCTGCTGCGCTTCCTCGAGAGCACGACCGACGCCCACGTGGCGGTGCTCAGCGTGGACCCGACGCGGCGCAAGACCGGCGGCGCGCTGCTGGGCGACCGCATCCGCATGAACGCGCTGCCCCACCCGCGGGCCTTCATGCGCTCGTTCGCCACGCGCGAGGGCCCCGGCCCGCTCTCGCCCGCGGTGGCCGACGCGGTGCGCTTCTGCCGCGTGGCCGGCTTCGACTGGATCCTCGTGGAGACCTCCGGCATCGGGCAGGCAGACGTGGCCGTGCGCGAGGTGGCCGACCTGGCCGTCTACGTGATGACCCCCGAGTACGGCGCGGCCAGCCAGCTCGAGAAGATCGACATGCTCGACTACGCCGACCTCGTGGCGGTCAACAAGGTGGACCGCCGCGGCGGCGAGGACGCGCTGCGCGACGTGCGCAAGCAGGTCCGCCGCAACCGCAAGGCCTTCGAGGCCCCCGAGGCCGCGCTGGGCGTGCACGGCACGGTGGCCAGCCGCTTCCGCGACCCGGGGGTGGACGGCCTGTTCGCCGACCTCGTGGAGCGGGCCGGGCGACTGGGCGGTCGCGCCCCCGCGCTGACGATCCCGGCCCGGGAGCCGGGCGCAGCCCGGCCCTCCGCCGGCGTCGTGCCCCCCGAGCGGATCGGCTACCTGGGCGAGATCGCGGCCGCCTGCCGCGGCTACCGCGCCTGGGCCGAGGCGCAGGCGTCCGCCGCGCGCGACGTCGGCCACCTGGAGGGCGCGCTGGGCCTGGTGGGGCCCGAGGCGCGCCCCGGCGTGGAGCAGGCGCTGGCGCGGGCCCGCACGCGCGTGGAGCCGGCCTGCCGCGATCTGATCGCCGGCTGGCCGGCCCTGCGCCGGGCCTACGCGGGCGAGGCGCTGACCTACGCGGTGCGCGGCCGCGACGTCTCCGTGCCCCTGACCACGCGCTCGCTCTCCGGCACGGACGTGCCCAAGGTGGCCCTGCCCGCCGACGACGAGCCGGGGGCGGTGCTGCGCTTCCTGCTGCTCGAGAACGTGCCCGGGGGCTTCCCCTACACGGCCGGCGTGTTCCCGTTCAAGCGCACCGACGAGGACCCCAAGCGCCAGTTCGC
>CAZPOZ010000790.1:0-1610 GCA_964588235.1 uncultured Planctomycetales bacterium | reverse complement strand
CGAGTACCAGCATGGCCGTTATGGCGTGGGCCCTACAACGCGCATCCTGGGTGAGGGTCGGCGCGTCTCTCCACCACAACGCTCGCCCAGCCTGCAACGCTCGCCGAGCGGCACCGGCACAGGGGTGCTCGGCCCATGCCGATGCGGCCGCCATCGCCTCCCGTACCAGGTCGTCTGACGGGTCCGACGGCAGCGTTCGTAGCACCGACAGGACAGCCCTGACCCTAAGGCGTCGATCCTGGGGCAGCCCTGTGGCCCAACTCACCAGTTCGAGTGGAGGTTCTTCTGTATCTGTGGCCCTCCGTGCCCCTTCATGCCCGCAGTATGCCGCCAACTCCAACCGCTCCTGCGTGAGGTCGCCCACGCGCACGCGCTCCCTCAGGTAGGCGGCCTCGTCCTCTACAGAGCCGCTCTCGCGCCACTTCCGCTCCAGCTCACGCAGACGCTGATCGCTCATCGCCAGCCATTCTAGCGGGCGCCTTCGGGGTACGAGCTCGGGGGTTTGCTCAGCGCCGCCTGGCGGCTCCTGTGGCGCGAGGCCGGTCGGCGGCGGGCCAGCGCGCACCCGAGAGCGACGCCGTGTAGCCCGTTCGGACCCCTCGCAGCCCGGATCCGGAAGCCGTCGCGCGACCCGGCCCGGGGTCGTGACGGCGGCGCGCGCTCCCCCCGACGCTGCGCCTCACGGACCCCTCGCGCGGGCCAGGCGCTCCCGGCCCCGGGCCCGGAGGAGCGCGCGGAAGGCCGCGGCCTGGGTGGGCGAGGCCGGGAAGCGCACGTACTCCAGCGGCTGGTCGCAGCGCGAGCAGCGCTCCACGGCGAAGCCGTTGCGAGCGCACACCTCCTGCCAGGTGGCCTCCTGCTCCTGCTCTCGCGCCAGCTCGACCTCGGGCTCGCTCCGGTCCGTGCCCTCCTCGCGCCCCTCCAGCTCGGCCGCGTGCCCGCAGCCCAGCCCCTGCTCCGCGATCCGCTGCCGGGCCAGCGCGTGGCGCTCGCGGTGCCGCGACACGAAGAGCCCGTAGTAGCGCACGCGCACGAAGCCGCGGGGGAGCACGTGCAGGAGCAGCCGCCGCACCACCTCGCGCCCCGTGAGCCGGACCACCCGCCCCTCGCGGGTGGCGATCGTGGCCGTCTCCCCGTCGTAGGCGAGCAGCCGGGCCGACGACAGCCCCACGCTGCGCACGTAGCGCGAGAGGTACTCGTAGGCCTCGGCGCTCCCCAGCGTGCGCTTGGAGTAGACGTGCCAGCGCCGCGCGGCGGCCAGCGCCAGCGCGCCCCCCAGGCGCTCCTCGTCCCACCCGGGCGGGAGCCCGAGCTCGCCCCGGTCCCGGGCCCGGCGCACCCGGAGCAGCAGCGCGCGGCGGAAGCGCTCGCGCACCCCGTCGTCGGCCGGGAGCAGCGCCTCTTGCTCGGGCACCAGCCAGCGCGAGCCGTCGGCCGAGAGCGCGCCCGCGGCCAGCACCACGTGGGCGTGAGGGTGCAGCTCGACCGCCCGGTTCCAGGTGTGGAGCACGATCGAGAAGGCCGGGTCGGCCTCCGGCCCCAGCGCGCGCCGCGTGGCCCAGCGCACGGTCGCGGCCGCGGCGCTCATGAGCGCCGCGTAGAGCAGGCGC
>CAZPOZ010000789.1:0-1612 GCA_964588235.1 uncultured Planctomycetales bacterium | reverse complement strand
CTCAACGTGATCAGCCTGGCCGGGATCGCCTTCGCCAGCGGCATGGTCGTGGACAACGCCATCTGCGTGCTCGAGAACATCTTCCGCCACGTGGAGATGGGCAAGGACCGGGTGCGGGCCGCCATCGACGGGGGCAGCGAGATCTGGGGCGGCGTGCTGGCCTCGACGCTGACGACGGTGGCCGTGTTCGCCCCGATCGTGCTCGGGGCCGACGAGGCCAGCCAGACCTTCGTGGACATCGCGCTGGCGATCTCGGCCTCGGTGGGCATCTCGCTGGTCGTCTCGCTCACCGTGATCCCCGTGCTCTGCGCCCTCTGGGGCCCCAAGCCCCGCAAGGCCTTCGACCCCTCGGCCCCGCCGGCCGCGGAGAACCCGGGCCTCCTGGGACGGGCCTACGGCGCGGCCATCGCCTGGCTGATCGCGCGCCGCCCGGGCCGCGCGTCCGTGCGCCTGGGCCTGGTGGCCGCCTTCGTGGCCGCCTGCCTGGCCACCCTGCCGCTGCTCCCGGCGGCCGAGTACCTGCCCACGGGGAACCGCAACCTGATCCTGTTCTTCGCCCAGCCCATCGCCGGCACGAACCCGGAGGCCTCGGCGCGCAACATGCGCCCTCTCGAGCAGTTCCTGCTCGCCCAGCCCGAGACCGACCGCGTGTTCCTCGTGAACCGGCCCGGCTTCAACGGCGGCGGCTGCACGCTCCTGCCCGGCCACGACGACGCCGCCACGTTGGCGGCCTTCCATCGGCGGCTGTTCGGGCCGGCGATGACGCTGCCGGGCTTCCAGTTCGTCGTGCCCGTGCGTTCGAGCCTGTTCAACAACCCGGGCAAGCAGTTCGAGGTCGAGCTGTCGGGGCCCGACTTCGACGCGCTGGCCCGGGGCGAGGCCGAGCTGCGCGCCCGGCTGCCCGGCGTCAAGGGCGTGACCTCGGTGCGCAGCAGCCTGATCACCGGCCGCCCGGAGCTGCACGTCGAGGTGGACCGCACGAAGGCCGAGGACGTGGGCCTCTCCGTGGCCGACGTGGGCGACGTGGTCGAGACGGCCATCGCCGGGCGCCGCCACACGCTGCTGATCGACGGCGGGCGCGACGTGGACGTGAACGCGCTGGTGGCCCCCGAGCGCATCCGCTCGGAGGCCGACCTGCTCGACCTGCCCTTCCTCTCACCCCACGGGCAGGCCGTCACCCTGGCGCAGGTGGCCCGGGTCGAGCGCCGCGGCGGCCCGCTCTCGGTGCGTCGCCTCGAGCGCCAGCGCAACGTGCTGCTGACGGTGGACATCGCCGCCGACGCGCCGCTCCAGACGGTCGTGGAGGAAGTCGAGCGCAGCGTGTTCCCGCCCGTGGGCGAGGCGCTGGGCCCGGCCTACACGCTGGGCCTGGGGGGCGCCGCCGACAAGCTCAAGACCACGCTCACCTCGCTCTCCAGCGGCTTCGGCGTCTCGATCCTGCTGATCTACCTGCTGCTGGTGGCCCTGTTCCGCTCCTGGATCTCGCCGCTGATCATCCTGGTCACCGTGCCCCTGGCGCTGGCCGGGGGCATCGTGGGCATCTCGGTGGCGCACGAGGCCTCCGGCGGCCAGGCCGGCTTCGACGTGATCGCCATGCTGGGCTTCATCATCC
>CAZPOZ010000788.1:0-1613 GCA_964588235.1 uncultured Planctomycetales bacterium | reverse complement strand
ACCACCACGTCGAACCACTCGGGGTTCTTCACCATCCACATGCAGGCGGCGTCGATGTAGGCGTGGTCGGTCTGCACCGACGGGTGCTCGCGGGCCACCTCGGCGAACACCCGGGTCCAGATGTCCTGGGCGCGGATCGCGTTGGCCTTGTCCACGAGCGTGACCTTCGGCTTGCCCCCCTTGTTGCGGCGCGCGGCCAGCTGGAACGCGTAGCGGATCACGCGCTCCACGCCGTTGCGCGTGTAGATCATCTCGGCGATGGCCACCTCGTGGGGCGTGCCCTTGCGGTGGATGCCGCCCAGGCCGGCGTAGGCGTCTTCCGTGTTCTCCCGCACGACGACCAGGTCCACGTCGGCGGGCGTCTTGTTCTTCAGCGGGCACAGGTCGGCCGAGTACAGCTTGATCGGGCGCAGGTTCACGTAGAGGTCGAAGGTCTGGCGGACGCCCCAGATGATCGCGCGCTCGAGCATGCCCGTCTCGACGCGCGGGTCCCCGATGGCGCCGAGCAGGATCGCCTCGGTCTGGGCCATCTCCTCGAAGGCCTGGGCGGGCATCGTCTCGCCGGTCTTGAGGAAGTGGTCGGCCCCGTAGGGGTAGACCTTCCGGTCGACCGCGAACCCCTCGCGGGCGGACACGGCGTCGAGGACCCGCAGCCCCTGGGCCACCACCTCCTCGCCGATGCCGTCGCCAGGCAGGACCGCGATCTTGTGCCGTCGCATGGGGCCTCCGGGGCCGCCCCACCGGGGCGGAAGCGCGGCACCCTACACCCGGACCCCAGGGCCACCCACCCTAGTGCAGCGAGTCGCAAGCTCGAGGCGGGATCGGGCGACGCGCTGGGCTGGGGGCGATCGGGCCCCCGTCTCCTCCTTGCGTAGCCCGGCTACGCGTCGTCGTCGCCGGCGACCCTCCGCTCCCCATCCAGCGCGTCGGTGGCAAAGCACGCCCCCCCGGAACCTGCCGGCGCGGGGCTACACGGCCTCAGCCATCCCGCCCCGAACTTCGGACCGGCGGAACTCGTGCAAGGAGGCGAGAGCTCGAGGCGGGATCGGGCGACGCGCTGGGCTCCAGGGCGCAGGGGCCCCGTCCCGGCGGCGCGCCCGCCCCCTCGTCGGACCCTGCCCCCCGCCCGGGCCCGGCCGCTCAGGGGCCCCGCCCGCGCGAGGCCAGCACCTGCTGGACGACCTCGTGGAGCTGCGGCAGCGTCCAGGGCTTGGGCAGCGTCGCGGCCACGCCGGCCTTGAGGTCGGCGTCCAGCAGGGCCTCCTCGACGTTGCCGCTGGAGAGGATCACCGGGAGGTCCGGCCGCAGGCTCTTGGCCGCGCGGAACACCTCCGCGCCGCTGCGACGGGGCAGCAGCAGGTCCAGGAGCACGAGGTCGAGCTCGGGAGCGCGCCGCTCCAGGAGGTCGATGGCCTCCTGCCCGTCCCAGGCGCACTCGACCCGGTGGCCCAGCATCTCCAGGCCGCGCACGATCAGATCCTGGAGCGCGCTCTCGTCCTCGACCACGAGGATGCACCGGCCGCTGGGCCCCGGGGCGCGCTCGGCCCCCGCGCCCCGCCGCGGCAGGGCGCCCGCGGCCGGCAGGCGCAGCCGGAAGAGCGCCCCGCCCTCCT
>CAZPOZ010000787.1:0-1619 GCA_964588235.1 uncultured Planctomycetales bacterium | reverse complement strand
GACCTGCCGCTGTGGCTCCAAGCGCTCGCGCTGCCCGAGGCCTCCGTGCGCCAGCTGGCGGCGCAGGGGCTGGGGCGGCTGGCGCACCCGGACGCCACGCGGGCGCTGGTGAAGGCGTTGGACGACCCCAGCAGCAAGGTGCGCGACGCGGCGCTGGCCGCGCTCGAGGCGATCCAGAAGGTGGAGGACCTCAAGGCCCGCTGGCGCGAGAAGGTGCGCTGACCGAGCGGTGCCCGGCACCCCACGATCATCGTGCGCCGGGCGCCGGCGGGCTACCCTCCCGGGCGTGCGCGGCCTGATCCTCGGCGCGGCCACCGGCTACCGCTGGCCGCAGCTCGCCCCGTTCGTGACCTCCTGGCGCCAGCACGCGCCGGGCGCGGCGCTCGTGCTGCTGGTCGAGCCCACGCTGGACGCCGGCACGCGCGCCCGCCTGCGCGCCGCCGGCGTCGCCCTGCACGCCGTGCGCCGGCCCCTGCCGGCGCGCAGCCGCCGCCTGCGCCGCTGGCTGCGCAGCGCCCCGGCCGAGGCGCTCCGAGCCCGGCTCGTGCGCCCGCTGGCCGCCGTCGAGCGCGTGCGGGCCTCGCAGCTGCTGCGCTGGCACCGGCTGCTGCTCTGGCGCGCGCACATCGCCTGCGCGCGCCACCTGCACGCGCTGCACGTGCTGGCGGCCTACCGGCCCCGGCCCACGCACGTGCTGCTCTGCGACACGCGCGACGTGCTCTTCCAGGCCGACCCCTTCGCCGCCGCGCCCGCGGAGGGCCTGCTCTGCGCGCTGGAGGCCCCGCAGAGCACGCTGCTCTCGGAGCCCTGGAACCGCGCCTGGCTCGACCAGCTCTACGGGCGCGCCGCCTGGGCGCACCTCGGCGGCTGCCGCGTCTCGTGCGCCGGCACGACGCTGGGCACGCGCGAGGCCGTGCGCGCCTACCTCGTGCGCCTCTCGGCCGAGCTCGTGCGCCTGGCCCCGCGCCTGGGCGACGGCCTGGTGGACCAGGCGGCCCACAACGTGCTGCTGCACGGTGGCCGGCTCGGGCGCGTGGCCTTCTCCGAGACCGGGCGGGGCCCGATCGCCACGCTCCACGCGGTCGACCCGGCCACGCTGCGCTGGGACGCGGCAGGGCGGCTGCTCGACGAGCGCGGCGCGCCCATCGCCGTCGTGCACCAGTACGACCGCCTGCCGCCCCGCGCCTGAGCGCCGCCGGGGCCGCCTCTACTTACGGCCGAACCTCGCGGCCAGCTCGGCCAGCTTCTTGGCCAACAGCTGCTCCTGGGTCAGCCCGCTCTCGTCGGAGCCGCCGCCGCCTTCCTGCGGGCGCGGCTCCTCGGCCTTGAGGCTGATGCGGCGCGGGGCCCCCGGCTCGTCGCGGAAGCCGCGCTCGAACAGGCCCAGCTCCTTCTCCGGGTTGCGCCCGCCGAAGGCGCCGCCGATCGCGTTGCTCGGCGCCCCCGCCTTGCGCACGGGGCGACGCTCCTCTCGCGGGCGCCCCTCCGCGCCGCCGGCCGCGCTGAACTGCCGCGGCCGGCCCGCGCCGGCCCCGCGCTCGGGCCGGCCGCCGCCCCGGCCGCCGTCGCGCTCGCGGCGGTCGCCGCGCTCGCGCCGGACCGTCTCGTACTCCTCGCGG
>CAZPOZ010000786.1:0-1619 GCA_964588235.1 uncultured Planctomycetales bacterium | reverse complement strand
CACGACCCGCTCGGGGGCCGCCCGCTGCGGGCGCTGAGCGGCGCGGGCGCGGCCTGGGCCGCCACGGAGCCGGTGCGCTGGGGCGACCTCGACCCCCGCCCGCCCGACCACCCGGTGGCGCGCTACGACTGGCAGCGGCTGGACGACACGCTCGGCGACCTGGCCGAGGCCGGGCTCGAGCCCGTGCTCGTGCTCAGCCCCGCCTGCCCCTGGGCCTCGGTGCCGCGCGAGGAGACCGACTACGCGCGCGTCGTGCGCGAGCGGCTCGCGGCCGCCGACGCCGCGCTCGTGCTGGCCGCCGCCGCGGGAGCCGCGCCGCCGCAGCCGGCCGCCTGGAAGGAGTGGCAGCGCTTCGTGCGGGACCTGCTCGAGCGCTACGACGGCGACGGCGTGCGCGACCGCCCGGGCCTCTCGCGCCCGTTGCGGGCCGTGCAGGTCCTGGAGCGCGTGGAGCGGGGCGCGCGTTGGCTCGGCAGCGCCGACGAGTACCTGCGCCTGCTGCACCACGTGAAGGAGGCGGCGGGGGAGGCGGGCGCGCGCGTGGAGGTGCTGCACGCGGCCGTGGATCTGCACGGCCTGCTCCTGCCGGGCCCCGACGACGCCGAGGGCGTGCGACGGCGCCTGAGGGCCGAGGTGCCCGAGACGCCGCCGCTGGTCCGGCTGGAGGTCGAGCGGGGCCTCGCGCAGGTGGAGCGGGCCCTGGACACGCCGCTGGCCTACGACGTGCTGCCCGTGGCGGGCAGCGGCCACCGCGGCGTGGACGAGCGCAACGTCGCGGCTCTGCGCCGGCGGCTCGACGCCCGCGGCAGCGTGGACGTGCCCGTCTGGCTCATGGCCGCGCCCACGCGCCGGCTCGAGGCGGCGACGCCGGGGGTGCCCTCGCCGGCCGTGCCGGCGGAGGAGGCGCGCCTGCGTGCGCAGCGGCTGGCGGAGGCGCTGCGCGCCCCCGAGGAGAGCCCGGTGCGGCGCTGGCTGCGCCGCGGCACGGCCTACGACCTGGTGCGCGGCGTCGCCGGCGCGCGGGCCGCGGGGGCGGTGCGCGTGCTCGGCTACGGCCTGAGCGACGAGCCGCAGCTCGTCCCCGGCGAGGACGGGCCCCCCACGCGCGCGCAGGGGTTCCTGGTCGGGCTGCCCGGCGCCGCCGGCGTGCCGGTCTGGCGACCCACGGCCTCCTGGCACGCGGCGCGCCAGCTCAACCGGCTGCTGCTCGGGCACCGCACGGCGCAGGCGGCGCCCCTGGGCGCCGCGGGCGCGGTGGTGGTGTTCGGCTTCGGGGAGCAGGCGCCGCGGCCCTGGGTGGCCGTGCTGCTGCCCGAGTGCGCCCCCTCCTGGGCCGGCGACCTCGAGGGCCGGATGCCCGAGCGCCTGGTGCGCGTGCCGCTGCCTGCCTCGGCCGTGGAGATCGAGGAGGTGGCGCTGACCGAGGCCGCGCCGTCGCGACGGCGGGTCCCGATGCAGGACGGGCTGCTGGAGCTGCAGCTGGGCACGGCCCCGCTCTACGTGCTGCCCGCGGAGGTCGGCCGGTAGGCGCGGGCGCCGGCTCAGGGGCAACGCCACCAAGATAGGCGATGCGAGGCACGTGCGGCGCGCTGGAGCCGGGCGCTCAGGCCGCTTCCTCC
>CAZPOZ010000785.1:0-1620 GCA_964588235.1 uncultured Planctomycetales bacterium | reverse complement strand
TCGCTGCAGCGCCGGCACCAGAAGGTGCTCGAGGAGGCGCCTGCGCCGGGCCTCGACGATGACGCCCGGCGCCGGTTGCACGAGGCCGGCGCGGCCGCCGCCCGCGCCCTGGGCTACGTGAACGCCGGCACGGCCGAGTTCCTGCTCGACCCCGACGGGCGCCCGTGGTTCCTCGAGATGAACACCCGCCTGCAGGTCGAGCACCCGGTGACCGAGGCGGTCTTCGGCCTGGACCTGGTGGCCTGGCAGCTGCGGGTGGCGGCGGGCGCGCGGCTGCCGGCCCAGGAGTCGTTCCTCCCGCGGGGGCACGCCGTCGAGGTGCGCGTGTACGCCGAGGACCCGGCGCGCGGCTTCCTGCCCTCCTGCGGCACGCTGCTCTGCGTGCGGCCGCCCGAGGGGCCCGGCCTCCGGGTGGACGCCGCCTGGCGCGCCGGGCTCGAGGTCTCCCCGCACTACGACCCGCTGCTGGCCAAGGTGATCGCCCACGGCGAGACCCGCGAGGAGGCCTTCCAGCGGCTGGACCGCGCGCTGGCCGAGACGGTCGTGCTCGGCGTGGCGACGAACGTGGGCTACCTGCGGGCGGTGCTGGCCGATCCCGACGTGCGGGCCGGACGCCTCTCCATCGACCTCGTGGAGCGGCGCGGTGGCGCGCTGGCGGCGCCGGCCACGCCGCCCGACGACGTGCTGCTGGCGGCGGTCGCCGACGAGCTGCTCGCCCGGCCGGGGGCGCAGGCGCCCGGGGCGGCCCCGTCGGCCCTGCCCTCCGCCTGGGAGACGCTGGCGGGCTTCCGGCTCGGGGAGGACCGCCGATGAGCGCGCGGCAGGTCCGGGGCGCCTGGTCGGTGGCGGGAGCGGCCTTCGAGCTCGAGGCCCGGCTCGAGGAGGGGCGGCTGACGCTCTCGGTGGCTGGATCGCAGGCGCGCGTCCTGGAGGCGCAGGTGACGCGGCTCGCCGACGGCAGCCTGCGCATCGTGCGCGCGGGGCGGGTCGTGCGCGCCACGGTCCAGCGGCTGCCCGACCGCACGCTGGTGGCCGTGGACGGCGTCGTGACCGAGCTGCGGCCCGTCGAGGCGGGCCGCCGGGGGCACCATGCCGCGGAGGACGAGCCCTTCGCCGTCAGCCCGATGACGGGGCTGCTGGTGAAGGTGACGGTGGCCCCCGGCGAGGCCGTGGCCGAGGGCGCGCCCCTGTTCGTCGTCGAGGCCATGAAGATGGAGTTCGTCGTCAAGGCCGCCCGGGCCTGCACGGTCGCCGAGGTGCGGCGCAAGGCCGGCGACAAGGTGGCCCTGGGCGAGGTCGTCGTGGCCTTCGTCGAGGAGCAGCCCACGTGAGCGGGCCGGCGCGGCGCATCGCGCTCACCGAGGTGGGCCCGCGCGACGGCCTGCAGAACGAGGGCCGGCCCGTGCCCACCGAGGTCAAGGCGGCCTTCGTGCGCGCGCTGGTGGCCGCGGGACTGAGCGACGTCGAGGTGACCTCCTTCGTGCGGCCCGACCTCGTGCCGCAGCTGGCCGACGGCGCGGCGCTGCTCGCGGCGCTGGGCCCGCCGCCCCGCGGCGTGACCTACGGGGCGCTCGTGCCCAACCTGAAGGGCCTGGAGCAGGCCCTGGCCGCCGGCGTGGG
>CAZPOZ010000784.1:0-1629 GCA_964588235.1 uncultured Planctomycetales bacterium | reverse complement strand
TCCGCTACCGGCCCAGCGCGCCGGTTGCTTGGGCACGGCCCGCAGAGGCCCTCCATGGGCCCTTCCGCAAGAGAGGTCTCGCCCTCCGACGGGCGCTACCCCTAACTTGGTGGCCATGCCCAAAACTTGGTGGCCATGCGGCTCAGCCGGGCCCGGGGGGCAGCCGGGTCACGCCGAGGATCCAGCCCTCCTCGCGCTCCACGTCGCGCCGCCGAGCGGCCGGCAGCGCCGCGGGCACGGCGAACAGGCCGTCCAGCGTGCCCGCCGCGTCGTGCTGCGCCAGGTGGAGCGCCTGGGCGATCACCTGCGCCTCGTCCTTGACCTGCCCGGGCGCCGCCTCGAAGGGGACCAGCGAGGGGTAGATCTCGGCGTGCACCACGCGGGCGACCCCCGGCTCGCGGGGCGGGAGCGCGCAGCCGGTCTCGAAGGGCCAGACGCGGGACCACGGGGCCAACGCGGGATCCTCGCGGAGCGAGAGGAGCCGCGGGAGGCCGAGCAGCGTCTGGCTGCCCACGGACCCGGCCGTGTACAGCTTCCAGACGGGCTGGGCCCGCCCCGCCCCCAGCTCGGTGAGCCTCCGCTCCCGGAAGGGCTCGCTGGGCACATGCACCTGGCCGAGGGTGGGGCTCTCGCGGTTCGCCGGGCAGCCCCAGAAGGGCCGCGCCTGCCCCGTCAGGTGCTGGTTGAGCGCGGCGGCGACCTCGAAGCGGTTGTTCGTCCTCTGGGCCTGCGCGTCCACGACCGCGCCGGCCAAGTGCCGCCACACCTCGAGCCAGCCGACCCCGTCGAAGCCGAGCGCCGGCGCGAGCCCGGCCGGGTAGCCGTAGGGGAAGTCGAAGCCGACGAGCACGCTGGCCCGTTCGGCGACCAGCTCCCGCAGCCGTTCGTTCACGCGCGCGGTGGCCCGCGCGCGCGTGGCGGGGTTCTCGGTGCCCACGACCGTGGCGCGGCCCCCCCGCCAGCGCACGAGGCAGAGCCACACGCTGTCGGGGCCCCGGCAAGGCCCCTGCGCCGCGCTCCAGTCCACCGTCAGGTAGGCGTCGAAGGCCAGCGGAGCCCTGCCGTTCGGCACGGAGGGCGCGGCGGGCTGCGGCGCCTCCGGCGGCCGCCGAGCGCCCTCCGGCGCCAGCGCAGGGCGCTGCCCGGCCGGCGCCGCCGAGCCCCCCGGCCCCACGAGATCCCAGGCGACGGTCCCCACCGGCAAGGCGCCCTGCCCCTTGAAGCAGGCGCGCCAGCCCTTGCGCTCGGAGCCCATCACGTAGGTGACGGTGCGCACGCGCGCCTCGCCGGCGATGCGGACGCGGTCGCCGACGGCCAACCGTCGCGACCCGGTGACGAGCGAGCCGTTGTCGTCGTTCTCGACGGTGGGCATGGGGCGCCTCCGCCCGCAGGCTACCCGCAACGGCACGAGGCCGCCCCGCAGCGGGGCTCGGCGCCCGACGCAGGTCGGGCTCGCTCAGGCTCGCCCCGCCGCCCCGGCGCCGCGAACCGCCAGTTCAGCCGGTCCGAAGTTCGAGGCGGGATGGTGGAGGCCCCAGGGACCCGCGACGGCAGGTGCCGGGTAGACGCGCCTTGCCACCGACGCGCTGGATGGCAGCGCTGCTGGGCGCCCCGCAAGCGGGGCGCCGT
>CAZPOZ010000783.1:0-1629 GCA_964588235.1 uncultured Planctomycetales bacterium | reverse complement strand
CTTGCCCCCGGCCCGATGCCGCGAGCCAGGACGGGCCGTACGCGGGGAGGGGCATCCCACCTGCTCTCAGCGCCTCCTCCGTGGGGGAATCCGTCCCCTGGCGGCGCGCGCTTCACGCAACATGCGGGCTAGGTTGGCTCCCCTGCGCGCGAGCGCCGGGCTGGGCTCGAGGGCGCTCAGGCCCGCATCGGCTCGTTGCGTAGGCCGGCGCGTGCCAGCGCCGCCGCAAGCGGCGGCGGGCGCGGCCTCGCCGCTGCGGGCGATCCACGGCGCCCCGCTTGGGGGCGCCCAACAACGCCGCCATCCAGCGCCCCGGTGTGCCCCAGCCCAGCGTCCAGAAGGCAAAGGGAGGACACGACCGCCGAACGAGGGCTGGTGGCGGCGTCCACCAGGCCTTGTAGGATGACGCGCCAGCTCCCCAGCCGGTGGCGTAGAGCTCGGAGGCGCGCATGCGGGCAACGTGGTGGGTCGTCGGTGCCCTGCTCCTGGGCGGGGGCGTGGCTTGGTGGCAGCTGACCGGGGGGGGGGCCGGCGAGGCGGGGTCAGGACCTTCGTCGCCCCCGCTGCTCCAGGCGCAGACCCCCGTGCAGCAGGCTCAGGCACAGGCCCGGGCCCCCGACCCCGACGACGTGCTCGCCGCGGACCTGGTCGCGCAGATCGGCGCGGCGCGCGACGCGGCCGACGCCGCGCGCGCCGCGGCGCTGGAAGCCCGCCTCAAGGCGGAGGCCTGGGATGCGCCCAGCGCGCGCCGGTTCGCGGCGCAGCAGGGGGCCGAGCTCGTGGCGCAGGCCCGCAAGGCCTCCGGGCCCGAGCGTGTGCGCCTGCTGGACCGGGCGCGACGCCTCCTCTCCCGGGCGGTGCTCTCGCCCGAGCTGTTCGGGCCCCAGGGCGAGCCGGTCCCTGCGCGCGCGGCGCTGCTCGAGACGATCCGGGGGCTCAATGCCGAGGTCCTGACCTACGCCGCCGGGCTGGAGGGGGTGACCAAGCCGTACGTCGTCCCCCCCGGCGCGGTGCCGGTGCAGATCGTCACGGAGGCGCGCCTGCCCTACGGGCACAACGCCCTGCTCTACTGGAACAAGCGCGGCGACCTCAACCCCAAGCGCCTCCGGGCAGGCGAGACCCTGCTGCTGCCGCTCGAGGAGCTCGTCGTGCACGTCGAGCTCGACCGCCGCCTGCTGGTGCTGTTCCTGGGCGAGGCCTTCGTCAAGGAGTTCCGCGTCGGCGTGGGCAAGGAGGGCACGCCCACGCCCCGCGGCTGGTTCACGGTCCGCAAGAAGCAGGAGAACCCCGACTGGACCCGGCCGCAGGACGGAAGGCGCATCCCGGCCGGGGATCCCGCCAACGAGCTGGGCAGCGTCTGGATCCACATCGCCAACGAGGAGCATCCGGAGCACTACGGGATCCACGGCACGAACCGTCCCGACACCGTCGGCTCGGCGTGCAGCCAGGGGTGCGTGCGGCTGGTGGACGCCGACGCCGCGGAGGTCTACTGGTGGGTGCGTCAGTCCTCGGCCGGGGGGCCGCCCACGCGCGTGCTCCTGCACTGAGACGCAGGGCCACCAAGCTAGGGGGTGGGGCCCTTCGGAGGGCGAGACCTCTCTTGCGGAAGGGCCTATGGATGGCCTCTGC
>CAZPOZ010000782.1:0-1632 GCA_964588235.1 uncultured Planctomycetales bacterium | reverse complement strand
CTCTCTGCAACTCGTGTTAAAGCCTGGTATTCAGCAACAGTTGATTATAGTAGTGAGTGCGCCAGAAAGAAAGTTTTCCCTTTGTCTGGCTTGCCATATAATTAGATATTAATCGAACCCCACCCACGTAGTTTCTTAAGTTTCAATACCTTGAACCAGAGAGGAGGTCAATATGTTGAAGTTGCGTAAACGCTCACTCATTGGACAGTTAGCATTGCTCCTGTTCTTCGTTTTGGCGGTAGCTTTCATTCGCCAAAGCGTAGATGTGAGCCAGGACAAGATGGTAGCCAGCGAGAGTGGCCCTGAAGAAGCCTTGTTGCTTTCTGAAGAGGACCGTGAAGTTTATGCCGCTGGCAACCCGTATGATGAGACAGTTGCCTTGATTGGCATGGGGGATTATTGGGCAACTCGCTACACCTATCCCACGTTCTATTTTGATCAAAACTGGCTCGTCGAAGCAGCCGAGCAAGATCGTTTTGTGCCCAGTGGTATGCCCAGTGGTGACTACAGCCAAAGGGGAGAATCCCTCTTGACGTTGGACCCCAATAGTTTCACCTTTTTAGGGCCATTGCCGCTCCAACAAAGCGGCCGCGGCGTAGCAGGTCGCACCAATGTGATCGCTGTAGACCCTACCAATACCGCTGTCGTTTATATCGGTTCCGATGGGGGAGGCGTATGGAAAACTACCAACTGCTGTAGTGCATCTACCACCTGGACTAATATGACCGATGCTCTGCACATCAACGGCATCGCCATCGGCGACATCATCATTGACCCCAACGATAGCGACACCATCTATGCCGGAACGGGTGATCTGCGTTATGGCTCCTATTCCTTCGGGAGTGCCGGGCTTCTGAAAAGTACCGATGCCGGAGCTACCTGGACAGTGTTAGGGGAGACGGAATTCGGACCAGTTTATCCCACCACCGGCTATCCCCAATATCAGGCCATCGGCAAAGTCCAGGTTGACCCCAACAACAGCAACAACGTCATTGTTGGAACCAAGACTGGCCTTTACTTTTCCTACAATGCCGGGGCAAACTGGACAGGCCCTTGTGTCACCAACGCTCACGCCACCCAACGCCAGGACATCACTGGCCTGCTGGTACGTGATGATGGTGCGAACACCACTTTGTATGCCTCCGTTGGGACACGTGGTTTCCCCACCCCGGTGCAGCCTGATCTCGGCAATACCGGCGCCAACGCTGTTTATCGCACCACCGTTCCCGTGTCTGGCTGCCCGGCATCCTGGTCACTTTTGAACAATGGCTGGCCCACCGGCACAGGCGATGGCGATCCCACCAATGATCAGGTGGGTCGTATTGACCTGGCAATGGCTCCTAGCAGCCAACAAGTCATCTACGCACAGGTTGCGGATAACACCAATGGCAGCGGCACCCTGGGCGTCTGGCAAACCACCGACGGTGGGAACACCTGGACACAACGTGCGAACACGGCTGACTTCCAGGCAGCGGGATGTTCACAAGGTATTGGGCAAACCTGGTACAACGCTGGTGTGACCGTTGATCCAAATGATTCCAACACCATTTTCTTAAGCATGATTGATGTTTATAAGTCTACGAATGGTGCGGACACCTGGACGAATGTGACAACTGGCTACTGTGGTGGGTT
>CAZPOZ010000781.1:0-1647 GCA_964588235.1 uncultured Planctomycetales bacterium | reverse complement strand
CCTCGGATCCCCCTCCGCCGCGCGCTCCGGCGTGCGGCCCCCCCGGCTGAGCTGGCCGCCGCGCGCCGGCGCCGTGGTCCCCCGGGGCGGCTAACGTCCTCCCCCCCGTGGGGACTCCCCTGGCCGACCCCGTCTCCGCTCCCGCGCCCCTCACGCTGCTGACCGGCCCGCCCGGCAGCGGCCGCAGCACCGCCGCCCTCGAGCGCGTGCGCGCCGCGGCCACGGCGGCCGGCGCCCGCGGGCGGGTGGTCACGGGCGCCGCCGCCGCGCTCGTGCTCGTGCCCACCTACGGCGAGGCGCAGCACGCGCTGCGCAGCGCGCTGGCGCGCTGGGACGCGCGCGGCCTCTTCGACGACGTGTTCGTCACCTTCACCTCGGCGGGCGAGCGCTTCCTGCCGGGGTTCCGCGTCGCCGCCCTGCCCTCGGCCGAGGAGCGCGACCGCCTGCTGCTCGAGGCGCTCCGCCGCACGCGCCCGCCCGCCTTCGAGGCCACGCTCGAGACCCGGGGCCTGCGCGCCCGCCTCCTGCGGCTGGCGAAGGACGTCAAGCAGGGCGAGTCGGCCCCCGCGTCGTCGTTCGCGCGCCTGCGCTCCCTGGCCCCCGGCCTGCCCTCCGGGCCCCACGAGCGGCTCCTCGCCGCCCTGGACGTGCTGGACGCCTACCAGGCGCTGCTCCGGGGCGCCGGCCTCGAAGACCACGAGGACGCCCTCCATCGGCTGCTCGCCGCGCTCGCGAGCCCGGCGCCCGGCGCGGCGCCCGGCACCCTGGTCGTGGACGGCTTCGACGACTTCACCCCGCTCGAGGCGGCGCTGCTGCAGGCGCTGGTGCGGCGCACGCGGGCCGGGGGGGGCGAGGTCGTGGTGACCCTGCCCCGCGACGACGGGCGCCCGGGCCTCTTCGCCGCGGCCGACGCGTTGCGCGCCCGCCTGCTCGGGCTGGGTTTCGAGGAGCGGAGCCTGACGGGCTTCGCGCGCGCCCCCGGCGCGGCGCTGGCCGACCTGGCCGCGCAGCTGTTCCATCCGCGCCCCACGCGGCGGGAGGCCGGGGCCGAGGTCGAGGCCTGGCGCGCGCTGGACCCGGACGACGAGGCCGACCTCGTCGCCCGGCGCGTGCGCTCGATGCTGGAGGGGCCGGAGGCCACCGCCCTGTGCCCCCGCGGCGCGCGCGACGTGCTCGTGGTCGTCCCCGACCTCGCGCGCCGCGGGGCGCGCGTGGAGGCCGCGCTGGCGCGCCTGGGCGTGCCCGTGGCCCGCGTCGGCGCGCGGGCGCTGCTCGGCGAGCCGTGGGTGCAGGCCGTCCACGCCCTGCTGCCGGTGCTGGCCGGGCGCACGCAGGCGCCCGACGTGGACGCCTCGCGCGTCCTGTCGGCGCTGCGGCAGGCGGCGCTCGACGGCGGCCGGCGCGGGCTGCTCGAGCAGGTGGACCGCCAGGAGCTCGCCTGGAGGCGGCAGGGGTTCCCTGCGGGCTGGGAGGCGCTGCGCGTGGCGGGCGGCGCCGACCTGCGGGCCGAGCTCGACGCGCTCGAGGCGCTGCGGGTCCGGCTCGCGCGCCCCACGCCCGACCCGGTCGGGTCGCTGCTCCGGGCCCTGGCGCGGTTGCTGCCCCTGCCGCTGCCGGCGCCCCCCGACGCGGCGGGACGGCCGACCG
>CAZPOZ010000780.1:0-1647 GCA_964588235.1 uncultured Planctomycetales bacterium | reverse complement strand
CTCGGGCACGAACGCGCGCCGGATCGCGCGGCCCTCCTCCGTGCGCACGGGGATGTTCTGCAGGTTCGGGTCGCTGGAGGAGAGGCGCCCCGTCGCCGCCCCGGTGGGGTGGAAGGTGGTGTGCACGCGGCCCGTCTCGGGGTGCACGTAGGAGGGCAGCGCGTCCACGTAGGTGCTCTTGAGCTTGGAGACCGAGCGGTAGCCGAGGATCAGCCCGGGCAGCGGGTCGAAGGCCGCCAGCTCCTGCAGCGTCTCCTCGTCGGTGGCGTAGCCGGCCCCGGTGCTGGTGCGCCGCGGCTTGCGGCGGCCGGCCTTGGCGTGCAGCTCGAGCCGGTCGAAGAGCAGCGTGCCCAGCGCCGGGTTGCTGCGCACGTTGAGGTCGGGCATCCCCGCCTCCGCGGCGGCCCGGCGGATGGCCTCCTCGGCGGCCTGCGCCCGCGCGCCCAGGTCGGCCGACAGGGCTCGGAGCCGCGCGACGTCCAGGCGCACGCCGCGGGCCTCCATGCGCGCCAGCACGGGGATCAGCGGCATCTCCGCGTCGTGGAACAGGGTGGACACGCCCTTCTCGACCAGCTCGGCCTCGAGCAGCCGCCGCACGCGCCAGGTGACGTCGGCGTCCTCGCAGGCGTAGCGCGCGACCTTCTCGACGGGCACCTCGCGCATCGTGATCTGCGACTTGCCCGTGCCGATCAGATCCGTGGTGGGGATCTTGCGGATCTGGAGCCGGCGCAGGGCCACGTCGTCCAGGTTGTGCGTGCGGCTGGCCGGGTCGGCGCAGAAGTCGGCCACCATCGTGTCGAAGGCCAGCCCCTCCACCTCGACGCCGTGGCGCCGCAGCACGTGGAGGTCGTACTTGGCGTTCTGGCCCGTCTTGGGGACGCCCGGGTCGCGGAGCACGGGCCCGAGTACCTCGAGCACGGCCTGCGTGTCGCCGCTGCGCGGCCCTTCGTCGAACAGGCTGCCTTCCACGGCGCGCCGCTCGGCCGGGCCGCCGAACATCGGCGGGTCCAGGTTGACGGGCACGTACCAGGCCTCGCGCTCCTTCCAGGCGAAGGAGAGCCCCACGAGCTCGGCCCGGTGCGGGTCCACGCCCGTGGTCTCGGTGTCGAGCACGAAGCCGCCGGTGGCGCGGGTCGCGGCCAGGTCCGCGGCCAGGCGGCGCAGGCGCTGCGGCGTGTCCACCAGGTGGTAGGCCACCTCGCCCAGGCCGCTCCCGGGCGTCTCCAGGCGCTCGAGCCGGCCGCGGAAGTCGAGCTCGGCGTACAGCGCCCGCAGCGCGGCGGGGTCGGAGGCCCCGGGGCGGTAGTCGCGTTCGGGCAGCGGCACGCCCACGTCGATCGTCACCAGCCGCTTGGAGAGCAGGGCCAGCTCGCGGCCGGCCACGAGGTTCTCGCGCAGCTTGACCTGCTTGACCTCGGCGGCGTGCTCGAGCACGGCCTCGAGGGTGCCGTGCTCGGCGAGCAGCCGCGCGGCGGTCTTCTCGCCCACGCCCGGCACGCCGGGGACGTTGTCGCTGGCGTCGCCCATCAGGCCCAGCAGGTCCACGATCCGCGAGGGCGGCACGCCCCACTGCGCCTGCGCCTCGGCCGCCCCCACCAGCTCCACGCCGTCCTGGCCGGGCTTGGCGACGTTGTAGAGCCGCACGTG
>CAZPOZ010000779.1:0-1669 GCA_964588235.1 uncultured Planctomycetales bacterium | reverse complement strand
GCTCCTCGAGCAGCCGCCGCGCCAGGAGGTGCAGCACGGGGGCCGCCTGGTCGGGGGCCAGCGCGGCCGCCCCGCCCTCGAGCGCCGCCAGGGCGTCGGCGTCGGCGGCGCCGGGCAGCCGGCGCTCCACGCGTTCGACCAGCCGCTGGCCGAGGATCTCGCCGGTGGCGGCCTCCAGCGGCGCGGAGCGCGCCTCCTCGGCCAGCTCGCGGGCCGGGCCCGCGACGGCCAGCCGCGCGAGCCGGCAGGCCCGACGTTCGGCCGGGCTGCGGGCCGGGTCGGACGCTGCGGCCGCCCAGAGCGCCTCGCGCTCCGAGGCCGCCGCCAGCACGTGCACCGCCTGCGCGGTCACGCACAGCCACAGCGGGCCCGCGCGGGCGAGGTCGCCGCCCTCGAGCGCCTCCTCGCAGCGCACGAGCCCGTCGGCGCCGGGCGGGGCCCCGGGCCACGAGAGCGCTTCCAGGCCGTCGGCCGTGGCGCGCAGCGCCGAGGCCCCGGCGTCCAGCGGCCTCCCCGGCGCGTCGGGGCTGCCCCGGAAGGGGCTCCCCAGGGCCAGCAGCGCGCCGTCGCTGGCGTCGAGCAGCGCGGGCGCCTCCCCCACGACGCGCAGCACCGGCCGCCCGCGGGCGTCCCGCCCCGCCGCCAGCAGGTCGCGCCACAGGGGCAGGCCCTCGAGCTCGGCGGCCTGCCAGCGCAGCAGGCCCGTGCCCTGCTCCAGGCCCAGCAGGCGCGGGGCGTCCATCGGCGCCAGCGCCCAGGTGCCCGGCACCGGCACGGGGGCGTTGCGTCCCGAATGGCCCCGCGTGGGGGGCAGCAGGGTGGCCGGCCCGCCCGTCCCGGGCGCGTAGCGCGGCAGGGCGCGCACCCAGCGCACGCGGCCCGTGTGCGACTCCACGCCCGCAGCCAGGCCCGCGTGGGGCAGGAAGGCGACCTCGTCGTCGGCGAGCGCGGGGGCCGCGGCCCAGGGCACGGCGCGCACGGGGATGAGCGTGTCGCGGCCCTCCTCGGGCGCCGTGCCGGGATCGCGGCCGCTCTCGCCCGTGCCCAGCAGCGAGACCCAGCGGGGCGAGCCGGTGGCCAGGTCGAGGCAGGCCGCGTAGTGCTGGGCCACGCCGTAGCGACGGGCGAAGCTGACGTAGAGGCGCGCGCCCTCGACGCGGGGCGGCCCGGCGACGCAGGTCAGGGGGTCGCCCAGGACGGGATGCTCCTCGGCGGCGCCGCCGGTCCACCAGCGCAGGGCGCCGCTGGCCAGGTCCAGGGCCACCAGCCGCGCACGGCTCTCGCGCCCGCCCGTGGCCACGTCCACGGCCTGCCCGAGCCAGGCGAAGGTGCCGGAGGCCACCGGGTCGCCCAGCACGGCCAGGACGAGGTCGCCGGCCACCTCGACGCAGCGCAGGGGCACGTCGTGCGGACGGTACTTGGCCTCGGGCGCGTGGTCGAAGCCCAGCGCCCCGGGGGGGAACGCCCAGGCTTCCCGGCCGGAGAGCGCGTCCAGGCAGCGGATCCGGCGGCCGGCGTGCACGATCAGCCGCGGGCCCGCCAGCGTGGCGGCCGCGCGCACGGGCGCGCGCTCCGAGCGCGCACCCCGCAGGCTGGGGTCGGCCAAGGGCACGCGCAGGAGCGGCTCCAGGCGTTCCGGCAGGGCCGGCGCCGGCGCGGACGGCACCGG
>CAZPOZ010000778.1:0-1670 GCA_964588235.1 uncultured Planctomycetales bacterium | reverse complement strand
TGCCGGTATCCGGTCCGTAACAAAATACGCTGCCGTTTACTTTGGCAAATAGTTGTTTGAAGTTTTTCGAGGTCAGCTTTTTCCCGTAAAGTTGCCCGAAGTATTTGTTATCGTAAGAATAACCGATTAGAAAGATGCGCTGGTTGAAATACCTTTCTGAATCTCAGAAGACAAGAACGCCCCGCAAATCTTTGATTTACGAGGCGTTAGTTGTTTGATATGTGATCCCGCTGGGACTCGAACCCAGGACCCCAACATTAAAAGTGTTATGCTCTACCAGCTGAGCTACGGAATCGTTTTCTGAAATGGTGTGCAAAGATAGTCGGTGAATTAGGAATTACAAATGGGGAGGGATAAATTGTTGGGGAAGGTAGGTTGAATGGTTGAATGGTTAAATGGTTAAATGGTTAAATGGCTAAACTGTTAAATTGTTAAATTGTTGCGGCGAAGCCGATAACTTGTTACTCGCTACTCACTACTCGCTACTCGCTACTCGCTACTCGCTACTCAATACTCCCAGCTTCCGACAATTTAAAAAAATGCTGCAGGATCATAAGCCGGATTCTGTATCATCCGACGAAGCTTTAACAAAATGGATCACTCCACCTGTTTCCACTCCTTCAGATGCTGACATTCATTTATCTGGTCCCGTTGTCGCCAACGGGATCGAGCGGTCTACCCACCTCCGGATCATCATGAAGATGAATAGGGCGAGCAGCCCTACCAACTGCCTTTGGAGCAGTTAACCGGAGTATATTTGACCTTACAGCCCGCAAGGTTTACCCGCCCCTGGTGTTGCCACCACGGGCCGTGAGCTCTTACCTCACATTTTCACCTTTATCCCGACACGCTGTGTCGGGAAAGTTATTTTCTGTGGCACTGTCTTCTCCAGATACGAAGTATCGGGAAACCATCCGTTAGGTGGTGCGGCGCTCTGTGCTGTCCGGACTTTCCTCCCCTCCGCTTTTACGGAAGAGCGAATGCCTCACCTGCAGCAAGTTTTTCAAAGAACATTACTATCTAACTGAATCGAATTATTTACCTCTTATTCAGCAGGTTACAATCAATAACCTGAATCTTCACCTGATACTAAAAAGCAGTATAGCCAATCTAACCACCACCTTTATTTCTGGCAATAGCCAGGATGCAAACATACGACTAACCGATACCCTACTCCTTTTGTTGGATTTGTAAACAGCATTTTTCCCTTCCTTAACCTGCCATCTAACCGCATGCCATTCCGGGAAACAATCAGTGTGCAACAACCGTAATTAATGCATTACCCGTTCCCAAATGAAAAGCCCCCGATTCCTCAGGGGCTTCCCGCTAAAAGGTTGCAGGGGGTGACTATGAAATTACTTTCACATTCACCGCATTAGGGCCTTTCTTTCCTTCGGAGATCTCGAAAGAAACATTGTCGTTTTCACGGATGTCGTTGATCAGACCTGTTGCGTGAACGAAAATTTCTTCATTCGTTCCATCCTGAATGATGAAGCCAAATCCCTTGGATTTGTTGTAAAACTTTACTTTGCCTGTGTCCATTGAAATTGTAATTAAAAATTAAAAAAAGAAAACGTAGCAAATATAAAAAAATAATAAACAGAAGTCAAGAATAGTCGGAAGTAGCTAGTCCTCAGTCTTACGTCTTACGTCTTACGTCTTACGTCTTA
>CAZPOZ010000777.1:0-1679 GCA_964588235.1 uncultured Planctomycetales bacterium | reverse complement strand
GCTGCTCCACGAGCCCGTGGAGACGAACATCGTCTTCGTGCGCTTCGCCGGCCGCCGCGCCTCCGAGCTGAAGGAGGCGCTGGCCCGCGAGGGCGTGCTGGTGGGCGCCACGGGCCCCGACACGCTGCGCCTGGTCACGCACCTGGACGTGGGGGACGACGAGGTGGAGCGCGCGCTCGGAGCGCTGCGCCGGGCGCTGGCGGGCTCCGTCGCGACGGCGCCGGGGTAGCCCGGGGAGCGTCGAGGACCTCGCCCGCGCGCGGGAGGCTCAGTGGGCGGAACGGTGCTGCGGATCGTCACCCGGCTCAACCGCGGCGGCCCGGCGAGGCAGCTGGAGGCGCTCGTGCCCGGGCTGGCGCGCCTGGGCTGGCACGGACCCGTCGTCCACGGCCGCCCGGGCCCCGGCGAGGACGACGCCTCCGCCGGGCTCGAGCGGGCCGGGGCGCCGCTCGTGCTGCTCCCGGCCCTGGGGCGCGGCATCGACCCGCTCGCCGACCTGCGGGCGCTGCGGGGGCTGCTGGCGCTCGCCCGGCGGGTCCGGCCGGACCTGATCCACACCCACCTGGGCAAGGCGGGGGCGCTGGGCCGGCTGGTGGCCGCCCGAGCGGGCGTGCCCTGCGTGCACACGCTCCACGGCCACCACTTCGACGCCCCCGGGCCCGCGGGCGCGCTGGCCCGGCGGGCCGAGCGGCGCCTGGCGCGGCGCGCCGACGCGCTCGTCGTGCTCTCCGAGCGGCAGCGGCGCGACGTCGTCGAGCTCCACCGCGTGGCGCCCGCCGAGCGGGTGGTCCTGATCCCGCCGGGGCTCGACCTCGCCGCCGTGCGCGCCGCGGCGCAGGCAGGGCCGCCCGGGGAGCTGGCCGGCGACCCGCGCCCGTGGATCGTGTGGAGCGGCCGGATGGTGCCCGTCAAGGATCCGCTGGCCGCCGTCGAGGTGGCCGAGCGGCTGGGGCCCACGGTGCGCGTGGCGCTGCTGGGCGGCGCGGCGCTGCTCGGCCGGGTCCGCCGGGCGGTGGCCCGCCGCGGCCTCCGGGAGCGCGTGCTGCTGCCGGGCTCGGTGGCGCGCCCCGAGCGCTGGCTGGCCGGCGCGCGGGCCCTGTTCCTGAGCAGCCGGCGCGAGGGGACCCCGCTCGCGGTGCTGGAGGCCTTCGCCCTGGGCGTGCCGGTGGTGGCGCCCACGGTGGGGGGGCTGCCCGACCTCGTGGAGCACGGCGTCTCGGGGCTGTGGACGCCGCCCGGCGACCGGGTCGCCGCGGCCCGGGCCCTCGGGCGCGTCCTGTCCGAGCCCGGGCTCGCCGCGCGGCTCGGGGCGGGCGCGCTCGCGGCCGCAGGGGCCTACGACGGCGGTCTGCTGGCGGCGCGCACCGCTGCGCTCTACGAGCGCCTGCGCGCGCGCGGGCCGAAGGAGGGGGCTCGGCCCGGCCAGGGATAGGATGCGCGGGATGTCGGACCCCGACGCGCTGGACGCCGACGCGCCCGTCCCCGGCCCTCCGGCCCAGGCCGTCCACCCCCTGAACGACCCGTCGCTCAAGCCCGTGGGCGCGCCCCGCGAGCGGCTCGCGCCCTGGCTCAAGCGGCGGCTGCCCGCGGCGGACGGCGTGGCGGAGGTCCGCGGCCTGCTCGGGGGCCTCGGGCTCCACACGGTCTGCCAGAGCGCGCGCTGCCCGAACCTGAACGAG
>CAZPOZ010000776.1:0-1680 GCA_964588235.1 uncultured Planctomycetales bacterium | reverse complement strand
GCACCTCCGCCGCCGGCAGGGGCCGCTCGTGGTCGGCCCAGCGCACGCTCAGGGCATGCGCCGGGTCGCCGGCGCGCAGGCAGGCGAGCGCCGCGCGCGCGCGGTCGGCCTCGGACTGGAACTGGTCGGCGTAGCGCGTGGCCGCCTCGTGGGTGCGCCGGCGCGCCGTGGCCGAGCCGTCCTCCCAGTGGACGGTGATCTCGGCCCACAGCCGCTCCCGCTGCGGGCGTTCGAGCGCCCGTGCGAGCACCACGCCCAGCACGGCCAGCAGGAGCAGGGGCGGGAGGAGGCGGTTCACGGGTGTCGCTGCCCGCGGGGCGGGGAGGGGGGGCGCCGGGGGCGTCGCCGACGGGCCCGCTCCGGGAGCGTGCCGCAGCGGGGGGCCGGGCAGCTCGCCACGTGCTCACCATACGGCCGACCGCAGCAGCCATTCCCGAAGGCGGGCGGGGAGCCTACCATGGACGGCCGGGCCCCCGCGGGCCCGCGGACGGAGGAGCCATGCGCGCACTCATCCCCCTGACCCTGCTCGGGCTGCTCGTCCTCGGCGTGGCCGGCCGGGCCCGGGGCGAGGAGGGCCTGCCCTCCACCGCCGAGGCGCTGGCCCAGCGCCTGGAGCGCGTCGAGCGCCAGAACGCCTGGCTGGCCGCGCAGCAGCAGCGCACCGGCGCCTACCTCGCCGGCCACCAGAAGATCGCCGACGAGCTCCGCCGGCTGACCGCCGACCTGCGCGCCGGGGGCTTCGCCGCGGCGGCCAACCCCTCGCCCACCCGCGAGCAGCTGCTGCGCGGCTTCGAGCAGCTGGCCGCCCTGCTGGCCAAGGACCTGCCCGTGCTCAGCGACGCTCAGGAGCGCGAGCGCGCCGAGCTCTGGAAGTAGGCCTTCGCCGGGTCAGGCACGCGGGCACGGCGTCGGGAAGTCACCCCTGGCGCGAGCCGCGGGCAGAGGTCTCCGCGGGATGCTTCCCAGCGCGCCGTCCGTGCCCCGGGGCGCCCAGCTTCGCCACGCCGGGCGTCAGGAAGGGGGCCGCGCGGCGGCGATCCGGGCGCGGGCGCCCAGCGCAGAGAGCTCGAGCGAGAGGTCCACCAGCAGGCGCCGCAGCGTGGTGCGCCCGGGCAGGCCGGGCAGCTCGACCAACCGCTCGAGGTCGCGGTCGGCCAGGGGCCGCAGCACCATGAGGCTCACCGTGCGCACGGCGTCGAGCCAGGAGAGCAGCGCGGCCGGGTCGCGGTCGTCGGGGGGCGCGGGGGGCGTGGGCACGCGCCCGACGGCGGCGTGCAGCCAGGACGCCTCGCGTTCGCCCGCCGCCCGCAGCAGGGAGGCCACCTCGGTCCGGGCCGCCGCCGGGCCGACCTCGTGGAGCGCGGCGGTGGCCAGGTCGAGCGTGGCCAGGTGGTAGCCGACGAGCTGGCTGAAGCCACCGGGGGCCAGCAGGGTGCGCAGGGCCGGGGGCCCGGGGCGGGTCGTGCAGGGGAGGGGGGAGGCGGGGGAGGACCGCGGGGCGCTCGTCATGGCGCGAGTCTACGCCTCACCGCCACCAAGGGAGTCGATGCGAGGCACGTGCGGCGCGCTGGAGCCGGGCGCTCAGGCCCAACGCCACCAAGATAGGCGATGCGAGGCACGTGCGGCGCGCTGGAGCCGGGCGCTCAGGCCGCTTCCTCCTCCTCGCGCAGGCCTTGAGGC
>CAZPOZ010000775.1:0-1683 GCA_964588235.1 uncultured Planctomycetales bacterium | reverse complement strand
GATCGGCAGCTGCACCGTCACCACGGGCTCGGTGGGGAAGCGCCCGGCCGGCTCGGGGTCGTCCTTGCTGCCCGCCAGGTAGCGCACGATGAGCAGCCCGCGGTAGAGCATCACCGAGGCCACCATCAGCAGCAGCGCGTAGTAGATCGCCAGGAGGAGGTGCTGGGCGAACGGCACGGACGCGGGAAGCCCCGGGGGAAGGGGCCGATCGTACGCCGAGCCCTCCTGCGGGGCGAGCCGTGCGCCTCCCCGGTAGTGGGCTAGGTTCCTCCCGCCCAGGGCGCGCGCCGCACGTGCCTCGCCTCGCCTGGCATCGTGGCGTTGGGGTCAGCCGGCCCGGAACCGGCGGGCGGCGGCCTTGGGCAGCGGGGCCTCGAGCGCGAGGCCCAGGTCCACGGCCGCCGCGCCCTCCACGGGCAGGATCCAGGCCACCTCGGCCAGACCCTGCGCGCGCGGGACGCCGCGCTCCACGAGGTGGAAGGCGAGGGGGTGCCCGGCCAGCAGCCCGGCCACGTCCAGCAGCGGCCGCTCCCCGTCCACGCGCAGGGCCAGGCCCCGCGGGCCCGCGCCCAGCACCCGCCCGGCCACCACGGGGCCCATCTCCGGCTGGTCGGCGCGGAAGACGAGCAGCTGCGGCGCCGCGCGGCGCCGGGGCACCCAGGGCAGCCGCTCGGCCGCCGGGGCGGCGGGCCCCTGCGGGTCGCCCAGCGCGGCCGTGCGGCCCGTGCGCAGGGCGTCGAGCTCGGCCTCGCTCAGCGGCGCGTCGAAGCGCATGCCCAGGCGCGAGGCGCCCTGACCGGCCTCGCCGGCCGTCCAGCGCACCATCTCCACCCGGCGCGTGAGGTCGTGGCCGTCGAGCACGAGCCGGAGCCCGTCGCGGCCCTGCAGGCTGAGCAGCTCGAAGTAGGCCTGCGCGCCGCCGTTCTGCTCGGCTTCCACGAAGGCGGCGTCGTCGATCTGCAGCAGCACGCCCGTCGCCGACACGTCCAGCACCGTCGCGGCCACGGGCGCGAGCGCGCCCTCCAGGGTGGCCGCCACGTGGCAGGCGTAGCGCTCGCCCTGGCGCTTGCCCGAGAGGAAGGCGCGCAGGGGGTCGTCGGCCGGCGCGTCCTGCGCGTCGTGCGGAGCTTCGGCGAGGGAGGAGGCGGGTTCGCTCATGGCGGGGGATCCGCCCCGCGCGCGCTGCCGCCCGGGAGGGCTCCGGGGTCCTATCGGCACCCCGACGACCCCGGCTCAATGGTAGGGCGCTGTTTGGCCGCTGCGCGCCCGCGCCGGTCAGCCACCCTCCCCCAGGCTCGCGTCCCTGCGCTCACTTCGGGGGCGTCGAGGGCTTGGGCTCCTGCCCGGGCGCGCCCCCGGCCGGCTTCGGGGCGGCGCCGTCGCCCGCGTCGGGGGGCGGCGCCTCGTCGCCCAGCAGCGGCGAGAAGCGGTAGTACGACTCGAGCGTCAGCACCGACATGGCCGTGCTGAACAGCCGGCCGCCGTTGAGCAGCGCCGTGTCGGGATCCCACGAGCCGTAGAGATCGGGGGGCGACTTGCGCTGCTTCTCGGGGTACATGCGGCGGATGCGCTCGTTCCAGGCGCGCCAGTACTTGCCGCCCATCTGGTACATCGCGAGCGTGCCGTAGTACCAGTAGTAGTGGTACCAGGCGATGGCCATGCCCTTGTTGAGCCCCGCCATCC
>CAZPOZ010000774.1:0-1685 GCA_964588235.1 uncultured Planctomycetales bacterium | reverse complement strand
CCCGCGGGCGGCCAGGGCCGCGGGCAGGCGGGGGTCCAGCCCTGGGGGCAGCTCGGCCGTGCGGGCTGCCACGGCCGGCTCGACGCGATGCACCACCACGTCGCCCGGGATGCCCGGGCGGCGCTCCAGCTCAGCCAGGACCCGCTTGACGTCGCCTGCCACGGGGCCCGAGCCTAGGCGCGGGGGTGGACAGGAAGGGGGCGCCGCTCAGCGGCGCACGGTCACCTTCGGGGGCGGCGGCGCCGTCGCGGGCGCCCGGGCGGGCGTCGCCGGCTTCGCGGCGGGGCGGCGCGGAGGCTCGGGGAGCCGCAGCGCCTCCTCCGGCACAGGGCCCTGGGCCTTCTGCGCTGCGGAGAACACGGCCAGCCCGTCGTCGGCGCGCGAGAAGCCGCCGCCCTTGAGCCGGTAGACGGCAGGGGCCACCGGGATCGGGGTCTCCTCGCGCGCGAGCGCCTCGACGGCGCTGCTCGTGGCCGATCCGCCATCGGCCCACGCCGTCCCGGCCTCGAGCGGCGTCCGCCCGAGCGACCCAGGCTCGAACGACCCGGCGCGCACGGGCGCCAGCGCGGCCCGCTGCGCGCGGCGCAGCAGCGTGAGCACCAGCGCCAGGGCCACCAGGGCGCCCAGCAGCCCGAACAGCACCGGCGCGAGCAGCCCGTCGGGCGACTCGAGCGTGAGCGAGGTCAGCACGCTGTCCCAGGCCTCGTTGGCCGCCTCGTCGGCGCCCCGGGGCGACCGCAGCTCCGCGGTCACGAGCACCGCGTCTCGGCGCGCGACCAGGGTGCGCAGCGTCCCCATGGCCGACGTCACGGTCACCTGGTAGGCCTCGTCCGCTCCGTCCACCTGCGCGGCCTGGCGCGCCGCACCGAGGCTGGCCGGACCGGGAGCGCCCGCGGCGGCGGCCTGCTCGGCACCGGCGCTCAGCTCCGCCTGGGCGGCCGCCAAGCTCGACTTCTCCTGGGAGGCGAGCGTCAGCTCGAGCACCCCCTGGTCGACGCGCCGGGCGAAGCGGCGCTCGCAGGTCTGCTCCTGGTCCAGCACGCCGACGGGCCGGAAGCCGGCCGGAGGGTGCGCCGCGAAGCCGCGCCCCTCCACCGTCCCCGCGGCATGCGCGTGCGGGGCGGCCGCCCAGGCGGCCGCGAGCAGCGTGAACGCTGCGGCGGCGGACGTGAGCAGGCCGCCGGCCCTGCGGAAGGTGGGCATTCGGGCTCCCGGAGTCGCCGGACCACCGTCCAGCATCACCCCATCGGCTCGCCCAGGGGGTCGACTTGAAGCCCGCGAGCCCTCCCCGGCGGCCGGGGCTGCCGGCGGCGGCTGTCCGGGCGGCCGGGGGGGGCGGCAGGCTCGGCCGGGGGGCTCGGCGTCCTCCCCCGGGCCTAGGCTGTCCCGCCCTCCGGGGAGCGCACCATGGCCGACACCATCCGCTGTCCGCAGTGCGGCGCCGAGGTCGAGATCGACGAGGCCCTGGCGGCCCGGGTGCGCGAGCAGGTGCGCGGCGAGGTCCTGGCCCAGGTGCAGGGACGCGAGAAGGCTGCCGCCGCGCGCGAGTCGCTGCTCACCCGCCGGGAGGAGCAGGCCGCCGCGCGCGAGGCCGCGGCCGAGGGGCGCATCCAGGCGCTGGTGGCGGAGCGGCTCAAGGCCGAGCGCGTGCAGGCCGACCGGGAGGCGCGCGCGAGCGTGGCGCT
>CAZPOZ010000773.1:0-1687 GCA_964588235.1 uncultured Planctomycetales bacterium | reverse complement strand
CGCCAGCCCGAAGCCCGTCACCACGGCGCGCCGCCGGCGCCCCGGCCGGCGCCTCGGGGCCGGGTGCGTCGGGGCCAGCGCCGCGACGAGCGCCCCACGGCCCGGAGCGGCGCGCAGCCAGCCCAGCCCCGCAGGGCCGGCCGCGAGCACGTCGCGCGCGAAGACCGGCAGGAGGGCCACCGCGCCCCCCAGCAGCACCGCGAACAGGTCCAGCGTGATCGCCGCCAGGAACACGGGCTGGCCGCGGACGAAGCGCAGGCCCGCCAGCACGCCTCTGCCCGGCGCGGGGGCGCCCCCTGCCCCTGCGCCCGCCGCTTGGGCGGCGCGCGCGGCGGCCGGCCGCGCCGGCAGCGTCAGCAGCAGGGCGGCGAAGGCCCCCTGCGCCGCCGCGCCCGCGGCGAGCGCCGGCACGGCCGAGCCCGAGGCGGCGATCAGCAGGCCGGCGCTGGCCGGTCCGAGGACCAGGGCCAGCTGGAAGGTCGTGGCGACCCAGGCGTTGACCTCGGGCAGGCGCTCGGGCGGGACGAGCGGGGGCAGCAGCGAGCCGACCGCGGGCCGCGCGAAGGCGCGTCCGACGCCGACCAGGGCCAGCAGCGCGAACAGCAGGGCCGTCGGGCCGCGGCAGGCCACCGCCAGGGCGAGCGCGGCCGAGACCAGGCCGAGCAGGCCCTGCGCCGCGACGGCCAGGGGTCGGCGGGGGAGGTGGTCGGCCAGGTGCCCGGCGGGGACGATCAGCAGCAGCACGGGCAGGAACACCGTGCCGCCCACCAGACCCAGCACCCAGGCGCTGGAGGTGCGCTCGTAGAGCTCCCAGGCGACGGCGGTGGCGACCATCTCCGAGCCCAGCACGGCGGCGCCGCGCCCGAGAGCGAACGCCCGCACGTGGGGCAGGCGCAGGGCGAGGCGGCCTCGGGGCTCGTTCATCCCCGGGCTTGTCGCATGCCGGCCCGGCGGAGGAGAGGCCGCACCGGGGTGCCGGCCTCCGGCGGGTTCCCCACGCGGCGACCGCGGGGCCACGCCCCCCCGGCACGCCGCCTCCGGTCTGGAGCTCGCGGGACCCGGGTGCGTGGGACTCGGGCTCGTGCAACCCGGGCTCGTGGCTCCGGGCTTGTGGAGCCCCGGCTCGTGGAACCCGCGGCCGGAGGAGTAGGATGCACGGCTGCGACCATGCGCCTCGCCCATCTCTGCCCGCTGGTCGCCTGCCTCTTCGCCGTGCAGGGCGTCGGACCGGCGCAGGCTCATACGCCGGCGTTCCCTGGCGCCCGGCGCGACGTGGAACCGGGCGGTCGTTGGTACGTCGCCGTCGAGTCCTGGAGCGACCGCTGTGCGCTGGTGGAGCGCGCGCCGGGCTCCCCGCCCGTGCCTGAGCTCGTGGACCTGGGTGGCGGCGCGCACGGGCTGCCCGGGCCGGAGCCCGTTCGCCCCGGCGATCGGGTCGTGGTGCGCACGCGGCTGAGGAGCTACCCCCGCGCCACACGCGCGGACGCGCAGGGCAGCGGCTTCGCAGCGCTGACCACGGAGGTGGATGGGGACGGGCGCTCACACCCCTCGCTCAGCCTCGTGCGCGCCGACGGCCTGCGGCTCGCGTTGCGCCTGCCCGCGGCCGCGCCGGCTCCCGGCGCTTCGGTGCTGCCGGGCTTCGACCCGGATTGGAGGATCGAGGACGTGCGGGCCGAGGAGGGGCAGG
>CAZPOZ010000772.1:0-1688 GCA_964588235.1 uncultured Planctomycetales bacterium | reverse complement strand
AGAGCTTGGGCGAGACGGTCTTGCCCGTCTGGCCCACCTGCTCGCCGTGCGGGCGCCAGCCGGCGTCCACCACGGCGCGCGAGGCCCCGTTCGCGGCCCCCAGGGCCCGGGCCAGGTCGAGCAGCAGCGTCCAGGCCTCCGGCGAGCCCAGCCCGCGGCCTCCCGAGACGACCACGTCGGCCTCGGTCAGCTCCAGCCGCCGCCCGCCGGCCGCCACGACCTGCTCCAGCGTCACGCGGGGGGCCGGCAGCGCCACCTCGAGGGCGGCCACGGCCGGCGTGCGGGGCGCCTCGCGGGGCGGCGTGGCGTTGGGCCGCAGGGAGAGCACGGCCTCGCCCGCGACGGCCACGGTGGCCAGGGCCTTGCCCGCGAACTTCGGCTTGTGCGCCAGCAGCCGCCCGCCCTCCAGGCGCACGGACAGCGCGTCGGCCACCAGCGCACGCCCCGTGCGCCCCGCCAGGGTCGCGCCGAGCTCCTTGCCGGAGACCGAGGCGGAGAGCAGCACCACGCGGGGGGCCACGGCCCGGGTGGCGGCCTCGAGGGCCGCCGCCGCGGGCTCGAGCAGGTGACGCTCGAAGGCCGGCCCGGCCGCCGTGAGCACGCGGTCCACGCCGTGGCGCCCGAGCAGGCCGGGCGCCTCGGGGGCCGAGCCGGTGAGCAGGGCCACCACCTGGCCTCCGAGCGCGTCGGCGAGGCCGCGCCCCGCCGTGGCCAGCTCCGTGGCCGCCTTCTTCAGCTGCCCGCCGCGGGTCTCGGCGTGGATCAGGACGTCGGCGCCCATCACAGCACCTTCCTCTCGTGTCGCAGCGCCTCGAGCAGGCGGCGCATGCCATCGGGGGTGGGCTCGATGCGCGTGAGCGCCCCCCGCGCGGCCGGCAGGCTCAGGCCCAGCACCTCCGAGCGCGCCGGGGCGGTCGGGACCGCCACGACCTCGAGCGGCTTCTTCTTCGCCGCCATGATGCCCTTGAGGCCCGGGAGCCGCGGCTCGGCCAGGCCCTTCTGCGCCGTCAGCACGCAGGGCAGGGGCACGCGCAGGTGCTCGACCTCGCCGTCCACCTCGCGGCGCACGGCCAAGCCAGGCCCCTGGCGCTCGACGGCGTCCACGAAGGTGACGCAGGGCAGGCCCAGCCGGGCGGCCAGGAGGGGCCCGACGGCGGCGTCGTCCTCGTCGGTGGCCTGCTTGCCCAGGAGCAGCAGGTCGAAGGGGCGGCCGGCCAGCGCCGCCTCCAGGGTCTGGGCGGTGGCGACGGGGTCGGCCGGGGGCTCGCCGACCACGTGGAGCGCGGCGTCCGCGCCCATGGCCAGCGCGCCGCGCAGCTCCTTGGTGGCGTCGGCCGGCCCCAGGCACAGGACGGTGACGGAGCCCTGCCCGGCCTGGTCGCGCAGCTGCAGCGCCTTCTCGAGCGCGATCTCGTCGTAGGGGGCCAGGATCCACTGCGCGCCGCCGAGGTCGGGCGAGCGGCCGTCGGCGGCGACCTTCACCCGCGTCTCGGTGTCCACGACGCGCTTGACGCAGACGATGATCTTCATCGGCGGTCGTTCCTCGTCGGCTGGGGCCGGCCATCCTACGGGCCCCGAGCCGGGCGCCCGCATCGGGGCGGGGCCCGGCAGTGGGCTCGTTTCCTCCCGCCCAGGGCGGGCGACGCGCTGGGCTGGGGGCGCTCAGGCCCGCATCGGCTCGTTGCGTA
>CAZPOZ010000771.1:0-1693 GCA_964588235.1 uncultured Planctomycetales bacterium | reverse complement strand
CCTGCCGGAGGAGGCCTACGCGCAGCGCCTGGAGGCGCTGGCCGAGGAGCTGCGCCTCGCCGTGGCGGCCACCGACGCACAGGGGCGCGTGATCGTCTGGAACGCGGCCCTGGCCTCCTGGGCGGGGGAGCGGGCCCGGGCCCTGGGCCGCCCCCTGCTCGAGGCCCTGCCGGCGCTCCAGGGCGACCCGAACGTGGACTGGGCGGCGCTGCTGGCCGACGCGCTCGCCGCGCAGCCGCGCCGCGACCTCCAGCGCCACCCCCTGGGCGAGCGCGTGGTCCGGGCCACCCTGGGGCCCCTGCGGGGCCGCCCGGGCCGCGTGCTCGGCGCCATGCTCTCGCTCGAGGACATCACCGCGGGGCAGCGCGAGGAGGAGCGTCGGCGCATCCAGGCCCGCAGCGACGCCGTCACCGCCCTGGGCGCCGGCCTGGCGCACGAGATCCGCAACCCGATCAACGCCCTCTCCCTCAACCTGCAGCTGCTGCGCGAACGCCTGGACGATCCCCAGCTTCCGCGCGCCGTGATCGTGGCCAAGACCGAGGCCATGATCGCCGAGCTCGAGCGCATGGAGTCGCTCGTGGCCCGCCTGCTCGAGGTGAGCCGCGGCGGCGCCCCCGACGTGGCCCCGGAGCGCATCGACGACGTGGTGGGGGCGGTCGTCGAACGCCTGGAGGGCATGGCCCGCCGCGCCGGCACGGCGCTGGCCTACGCGCCGGCCTCGCAGCGCGTGCTGGCCATCGACCGCGCGCGCATCGACGGCGCGGTGCACAACGTGGTGCGCAACGCCATCGAGGCCGCGGGCCGTGGCGGGCACGTGAGCGTGGTGACGCGCGACGACCCGCACTCCACCGTCGTGGTGGTGGACGACGACGGCCCCGGCATCCCCCCCTCGCACCGGGGGCGCGTGTTCGAGCCCTTCTTCACCACGAAGCCGCCGAGCCAGGGGACCGGCCTGGGGCTGACCCAGGCCCGCCGCGCGGTCGAGAGCCACGGCGGCGAGATCGAGGTGCTGACGCGCCCCGGGGGCGGCGCGCGCTTCGTGCTGCACCTGCCCATCGGCGAGGGCGCCGCGCCCGCGTCGCCGGGGCGGGGCGGGAGGTGAGCGAGGCATGGCCCGGCTGCTGATCGTCGAGGACGAGGCCAACGCGCGCGAGGCCCTCGGCGAGGTCTTCGGGGCCGAGCACGAGGTGCGTCTGGCGGAGGACGTCGCGCAGGCGCTCGCCATCGTGCGCCGTGAGGCGGTGGACCTCGTGCTGACCGACGTGGTGCTGCCGGGCGACGCCGACGGGCTCGACCTGCTGCGCGCGGTGAAGGCGGCCCAGCCCGAGACCCCCGTGATCGTGATGACGGCCTACGGCAGCGTGGAGCGCGCCGTGAAGGCCATGCGCGACGGAGCCCACGACTTCCTGGAGAAGCCCCTGGACCTCAAGCGTCTGCGGGCGCTGGTGGCCTCGGCGCTCGAGTCGCGCCGGTCGCTGCCCGCCAGCGCGGCGTACCGCAGCGACCTGGAGCGCGCCGGCGTGCCTCCGGGCTTCGTGGGCGCGGCCCCGGCGCTGCGCGAGGTGTTCCGCGTGGTCTGGAAGGCCGCGCCCACGAACGCGACGGTGCTCGTGCTGGGCGAGTCGGGCACGGGCAAGGAGCTCGTGGCCGAGGCCGTGCACCGCGCCAGCCCGCGTGCGGCCCGCGCGTTCGT
>CAZPOZ010000770.1:0-1696 GCA_964588235.1 uncultured Planctomycetales bacterium | reverse complement strand
GAGCGTCGAGTCAAAGGGCTGGTTGTTGGATGTGTTGATGTGCGTGGAGAAGATCAAGCAGGCTGAGTTTTCGTTGGAGGATGTCTATGGGTTTGAAGGGGTATTGCAAGCCAAGCATCCGTCAAATCACAATGTGAAGGCGAAGGTCCGCCAGCAGTTGCAGTTTTTGCGGGATAAAGGCGTTCTTGATTTTGTTGGTCGTGGTCAATATCGGATGAAACTCAAAGGGAAAAAAATTATGCAGAGATATGTTGTCAGCCAATTTGACAGAAGTACGTTTGTGGTCATTGACCAAACGGAACAGCGTGAAGTTTGTATCTGCTCGGAACATAACGAGCGCGAAGATGCAAGAGAACGAGCCGAGAAAATAGCGATTTTGCTAAATGCGAGTGTTTCAGAATAACGAGAGAACACTGGGATGATGCGAGAGAACGGGCGGAGAGGATTGTCCGCTTGTTGAATTTTAGTATTTAGATTTAGAAAAGGGCTTTTATATGGGAATTACAAATCAACAATACATTAAAAGAATCGCCAACACCTCGATTGGGGCATCCACACTTCGAGGACATCCAAAGGGTACTATCAAGAAAACACAGGGATATTTAGAGGAAATACAATTGGAAGAATTTTGTCGTAGAAATTCTAAAGAGTTTGGTGAAATTTTAGATAAACATACGCATGCCTTAAGCAAAGAGATTAGAGATTCGAGTTCTGCTTATTGGGGCTCTGCTCGAAAAGCGCTAAACTTACTTTTGGAAAACGCCGCCTATCATTCAGTCCTTAGAAAAGAATACCGTCTTGATGAGATAGAACCATTTATGGAAATACCATTAGATCGGCAAGTGGCAGAACATTTAATTGAATGTGCTATGAAAAGAAATAAAACCTTGCCAAGGTGGAAAACAATCAAAGATTTAATCATTGATGATAGTAATGTATATCAAGATTTTGCATTAGTGTTTGCTAAAGAAAAAGAATGTACTCGTATACAACTTGATGTCCTGTTGTGGCGGAACAAAGATTTTCGTTGTGATTAGAGAACACTGGTATGAATGTCCCAGTGTTTTTGATTTGGGGTGTGTGAAAACAGGTAAAATTACTTTATGAGTACAAGTATGGCACAAGTAAAAGTCTATTATGACCGTGAAGGCAATACGCTCACGGTTTGGTTCGGCGATCCCGCCGACGGAGTGCTGGAGGTTTCCCAGCGAGAATGTATCGTCGAAGAAACAGGCGAAGAGATTTTATTGATGAAAGACCGCGAGGGGAAGGTCATTGGGTTTGAGAAGTTGAATTTCACGGGGCACGTTGGTGATGCAATAAAGGTTGCATTTGAGACGGTTGCGGTCTAAAACAGAAATTTAGCAAAACGAGAGAACACTGGGATGAATGTCCCAGTGTTTTTGGTTTGAATAAATAAAAAACTCGGAAGTTTGCAGCTTCCGAGTTTTGATTTACAAGACTGTTTTTACATGCGGGTAATTGAGAATTCTCTCATCCGAAGTGACCAATTTACATTTCATCACTCTCGCTGTGGCGACAATGATCTGGTCAGCGGGGTCTTTGTGGAATTCCCCAGGCAGGCGGGTGGATTCGGTTGCGATTTCAGGAGTCAACTCAACGATTTGAACCCCAGGGTAGCTCAGCGCCTGTTTGAACCATTTCTCCAACGGGATGGGTAATTCAAGTCTCTGGT
>CAZPOZ010000769.1:0-1697 GCA_964588235.1 uncultured Planctomycetales bacterium | reverse complement strand
CTGGGCGCGGCCCTCGGCTCCGTCCGGGAGGCCCAGGCCCACGCGGGCCAGCAGGCGCAGGCTCTCGGGCGCGAGCGCCAGCAGCGTGGCTCCGTCGCACACGAAGAGCGCGTCCGGGCCGAGGATCGCGCGCGGAGGCAGCCAGGGGCTCGGCTCGGGCCGCTCGCCCGGCGTGTGCTCGAACGCGCGCTCCTCCGCGGGCGCCAGCGGCACGAGCGCCTCGGGCGTGAGCGCCGTGCCCAGCGGGGCACAGCGGGCCGCGCGGTGGGGGGCGCCGCCCGTGGTGCCCCAGCGCGTCTGCGTCGGCGGCGGCCGCTGCAGGGCGAAGGGCACGCGCTCGGGGCGGGCGGCCCCGGGCGTGCCGGCCACCGCCGTCAAGGCGGCCACCACCGCGGGCACCTCGGCCGGCGTGCCGGCGCGCACGCGCGCCTCGAGCGCGATGCGCCGCGCGCGCCAGGCGCCGAGCTCGGGCGGCGGCTCGGCGCTGAGCTCCTCCAGCGCCTCCAGCCGCTCCAGCCAGCCCAGGGCGAGGTCGTCCTCGCCGCGCTCCTGGCCCAGGTCGGCCAGCAGCAGGGCGGCCACGCGGCCGGCCGGCAGGGCGCGGTAGCGCCGCACCGCATCCGCCAGCTGCCCCTCGTCGAGCCGGGTGCGCGCACTGTCGAGCAGCGCCTGCGCCGCGCGCCCGTAGAGCGCCGCGTAGGCCTGCCGGAGCGCCGCCGTGCCGCCGATCAGCCGGTGCTCGGCCACGCGCCAGGCCCCTTCGTACAGCGACGTGCCGTCCACGGCGCTCACGTGCGGGACCAGCACGCCGCGCGCGGGGTCCTCGAAGCGGCGCTCGATGATGCGCTGGAAGGCCTCCGCCGCGGCCGCGGGGCGGCCCTTCTCCAGCGCGTCCTCGGCCGCGGCCCAGTCGCTGAGCAGCTCGGGCGCGCCATCGTTCACGTGCGAGGCGTTGTCGGCCGGCGCCGGCGCCGGGCCGCGCTCCCGGTCGCCCGCGCAGGCCGCCCGGGGGAGCGCGCCGCGCGCCAGCACGGCCAGCAGCAGCGGCGCCAGGGCGAGCAGCGGGCGGGTCAGCACGCGGCCGATCATCGCACACCCCCTGGGCGGGCGCCCGCGGCGCCGGCCCGGCCCCCGCCGGGCGGCCCATTCCTACCGGTCACAAGTTCGGTGTGGGTTCCCGGAGCACGCTCTGCGTGAGGGCCTGGCCCTACGCCCCGACGGGGCGCAGCGGACCAACGCCCGACCCCCACCGAACTTGTGACCGGCGGAACTAGCGTGCCTCGGGGCCCGTGGAGCGCGGCGAGAGCAGGCGGCGCAGGGCGCGCTCCCGGAGGTAGGAGGGCATGCCCGCCTCGCGCTCCATGGCCTCGAGCCGCTCGAGCTCGCCCTCCTGGGCGCGGATCTGCTGGCGCAGCCCGGCATGCACGGCGTCGAGGCGCCGCCGCTCCAGCGAGGCCGGCACGGCCACCAGCCCGGTGACCGCCACGCCCAGCACGGCGATCCAGGGCACCCAGGGCGAGATGCGCCCGCGGGGGGCGTCCTCGGGGGGCAGCAGCACGGGGTGGCGGGGGCTCATGCGCGCGGGCCTGCGGGGGCGGGCCTGAGCCCGTAGGGAGGCGGGCGGCCCAGGCGCGCCGCCAGGTCGGCTTCGATGCGCAGCAGCCGGTTGTACTTCGCCGTGCGCTCGCCCCGGCAGG
>CAZPOZ010000768.1:0-1698 GCA_964588235.1 uncultured Planctomycetales bacterium | reverse complement strand
CCAGCCCAGCGCGTCGCACGATCCCGCCTCGAACTTGCGCCTCGCAACACTAGGCGCCGTCCTTGCCGATCGCTTCGACCGGGCAGCCCTCGCGGGCCTCCTCGCACTCGGCGACCTCCTGGGCGGTGGCCGGCTGCTTGAAGACGTAGGAGTAGCCCTTGTCGTCGTTGCGGCGGAAGAAGCGCGACGCGGTCTCGCGGCAGGCATCGCAGTCGATGCACTGGTCGTCCACGTAGTACGGCCCCGGCACGTTCTCGGGCAGCTTGTTGTCCTTGTCGGCCATGGGCGGCTTCCGCGGGGTAGGCGCACCCTAGCGGGGCCCGCCCCCAAGACAAGCCCGCAGGGAGGCGGGTTGGCCGCGGTAGGCTCCCGCCCGTGCCGAGCGAACGCGCCCTCCCGCGCTCCTCCCGCCGCCCGTTCGGGGCGCCCGACGCCTGGTCGGCCGTGGCCACCCTCGAGCTGCTCGCGGCCACCGCCGCGCTCTCGCTGCCGGAGCAGGTCTGGCAGGTCGGAGAGGACGGCTTCCCGCAGGCCGTCCCCCTGCCGCTCGCGGGGCAGGGCGAGGCGCTCGCCGCCACCTTCGCCCTGGGGGCGCTGCTCGCCGCGATCGGCGCTTGGCGCACGGCCCGCCCCGCCCGCGGGGGGGCAGAGCGACCCGCCGACCCGCGGCGCGCCGCTGGCGTCGTGGTGCTCGCGGGCCTGTGCTGCGCGGGGCTGGCGCTGGCCTACCGCACCTTGGCGCGCCCTCCCGGAGGGCCCAGGCTCTCCGGGCTCGTGCTGCAGGCGCTGCTCGCCGGCCAGGGGGCCAGCCTGGCCTGGCTCGGCGTCACGGGCCTGCTGCGCCCCCGCCACCTGCCGGGCGCCGCGTCCGTCGCCAGCGTGTTCGAGGGACCCGACCCCGACCCCGACCCGAACCCCGACCGCGGCACCGACCGGCATGCGGGCACCGCTCCGGCCCCCGGACTCCCTCCCGGGCCGCCCGCGACGACCCGCCGCGCAGCCTCCCCGCGCCGGGCGCAGCCCGGCTACGGCCCTGCCCAAGGCTGGCAGGCGATCTTCGCCGTGGCGCTCACCTCCCTGCTGATGCTGGCCGTCGCCTACCGGGCGGCGAGCCTGCGCGGCACGGGCGCGGGCCTGAGCGGGTTCATCGGGCAGTGGGCGGGGCCGCTGGCGCTGGCGCTGGCGCTGCTGGCCCTGACGGCCGGGTGGCGCGCGCGGCTGCGACCGCGGGTGGGGGCCGAGCAGGCCGACCCGGCGCCCGCGGTGCGCCCCTGGCGCGCCGGGCTCGTCACCCTGGGGGGCGGGCTCATCGTGGCGGCCGAGCTGCCGCTCGTCGAGGCGGTCACCGGCGACGGGCGTGGCGGCGGGCTCGTCTGGGGCGTGGGGCCCGTGGTGAGCGTGCTCCTGCTGCGCCTGGGGCAGGACGTGCTGCTCGATCCGCGGTCCTGGCGCGACGGCGGCCCGCTCCCGGCGCCTTCCGCGGGGACGCCGGCGCCGCCCCGTGTGCCGGCCGTCGGGCCCGCCGCCTCGCCCGCCGTCGCGCCCACGGCCACGCCGCGTCCGGCCACCGCCCCCCGTCCGGGGGGCGCCGAGCGCTCGCGCGCGGCGGCGCGCAGCGCCGTGCGCGCGCAGCTCGCGCGCGACCAGTTCGTGCTCACACACAGGGGCGAGGAGGGGCTCCACTGACGCCCAACACCA
>CAZPOZ010000767.1:0-1704 GCA_964588235.1 uncultured Planctomycetales bacterium | reverse complement strand
GCCTGCGTCGGGCAGCTCGAGGCGGCCGAACCGGTCCGGCCGCGGGTACAGCTCGAAGCGCCCGTTCCAGGAGAGGTAGGACGCTTGCCGGGCCGGCTCCTCGTCGGCGTCGGACAGCGCCACGTTGAACCCGACGGTTTGGAGACCGGTAGGTCTGATACCCACGCTGGCCAGGGGGAGGGCGAACTCGAAGCTGTAGCCGCCGGCCCGTCGCCGGTGGGCGATGCGGACGCCGACCAACCCCCCGTCGCCCGCCACGAAGCGCTGGCCGTGGTAGGCCACTCCCCAGGCCCACTGCGGGTTGAGGGGCATCAGGAAGAGCTGCCAGCACGACTCCGTGTAGGCCTCGGGCGCGGGCTCGGCGGGGTTGAGGGCCGTGTTCAGGAACAGCTCGACGGCGTCCCCGTGCCACCAGGGCTCGCCCGGGTGGCGCAAGTGGTCGTCCGTGACCTCCGCGCCCAGGTAGAGCGTGCCGGCATGCAGCCCCAGGCGGACGCGGGCGGAAGCGTCCGAGGGCCCCCCCCAGGCCGGGCGCATGCTCGGGGCCACCTGCTCTGCGCTGCTCAGTTCCGCCACCGAGCCGCTCGCCGCGTCGGGCCAATCCGCCAAGTCTCCGTCCAGCCGTGGCGGGCGGGCCAGCACCTGCGCCCGCAGAGGTGCCGCCGCTGCAGGCAGTTCCGACGGGGGACCCTGTGGAGCGGGGGCTCGGGGGGGAGGATCCGCCGCAGCCATTCCGCCATGGCGACCGAACGGAGCGACCCCCACCGGATCCAGCAGGGCCGCCAGCAGCAGCAGGCTCACGGGGTTGCGCAGCACGAGGCGGAGCAGCAGGTCTGCCGCCCGTCCGCAGATCCAGGGGAGAGGACCTGCCCGAGCCTGCACCCGTGATTCGGCCACGGCGGGATCGTAGTCCGAAGGGGACTCGAAGGCGATCCCCGAGCAGGGCTGCGCGGCGATGCGGGCTCAGCGGCCGGGGCGGCTGCCCGGGCGACCGGCGAGGGCTGGAGCCCGGGGGCGCGACCTGCGCCCGGATTCAGGTGAGGAAGCGTGCGGAACTGCCGATCCGTGTTAGGGATGGCGACGCCCCCCGCGGCGGCTGCGGGAGGGGCGTGGGCACCCCTGCGCCTGCTCCCGGGCGCGCGTCGGACCCGCCCCCTAGGCTGCCCCCCGGTCGCCTGCGTCTTCCTCCCCCTCTCCCGGAGGCTGCTGGATGTCCGCTCGCTGGCCCGTCGCCGCCTTCGCCTTGGCGGCCTTCGTGGGCTTCCTCGCCACCCTGGCCGGCGTGACGGCTCCCGCCGCCATCGCCGAAGGGGGGGCGCCGGCCCCCGCGGCCCAGCTGCGCCCCGTCGCGGGGCAGCCTGAGTCGGCCGCCGGCCTCGCCCAGCGCCTGGGGCTGCGCTACGAGGACGGGGGCACGTACGTGCTGCTCAGCGACGGGCTCGTCCGCGTGCGCGTCTACCCGAACACCCACATGCTCTCCCTGGACGGCCAGGACCACGTCCTGCGGGGTCGGATGTCCCGCAGCGCCAACGGCGTGTGGCTCCCCGGGCCCGCCGTGGGCATCGTCGAGCAGCATGTCGCCGGCGTGCGCGCCCGTCGGGCCGCCGTCGCGGCCAGCGGCCCGGTCATCGCGCCGCCGACGCCCGCGCCGGCTCCGGCGGCGTCCCGGCCTGCGCCCCCCGGCCCCTCCGGCGCGCGGGCGCC
>CAZPOZ010000766.1:0-1705 GCA_964588235.1 uncultured Planctomycetales bacterium | reverse complement strand
CGGATGTACGAACCCCACTGCGCTCGGCATCGGCTTCCTAGTCTTCCACGGCAGACCAAAGTACTTCAAATCCGGTAGGTGCTTCAACACAAGATAGAACAGTTGATGCTCGATCAAGTGCGTCCTCGCGTCCACTCCCAGGCCATCAGCCGCCGCAGGGTCAAGGAGGTCGATCGAACGTACCTCGTCACGAAACTGATACGCAGACATAAACCCGCTGTCATTGGCTCGACAGGCATTCCAGATATCCCACAACCTGTGTCCGAATCCAATCGCAGTACCGATGTCGCCAAACTTGACCGTGTGAGCGGCCTTTAGATAGAGCTCAATCGCATGCCCGATGGAGTACAAGCTTGCGCCGGTCGCAGCCGGTGGAATGCATGCATATGCGACAAGCCACTCGTCTCCACTATCTGCCAATGAGTGCCACGTATGCATAGCGCAGGGGCCTAACGGTTACGCTGAGCGGTGCGTGCGCCACAGTTTGAGCTTGGCACTTTATCTCCGACGACCTCGCTCGAGCGATTTGTTAGGCAATTCATGCGGTTGGAAGTCTTCCCTATACCGCCAATAGCGGTACGCTCGAAAAGGTGTGCGTTCCGCCGCGAGAAGCTGAGGCAAAGCCATGGATTCAGACGAGATGACATGCCGAATGGTGAAGTTGGCTGCTAAGTCGCTGTGTCGAATTAGCCCATTCAGTGGTGAGTCGCCAGTAGAATCAGAGCTGGCATAGGCGAGGCTAATTCCGGTCGGCAAAATGAAATCGTCAATTATTGGGGTCCTGCGCTGATTGATCTGATGGATATCGGATAGATTAGCGTCTACCACTAGTAGAAGTTTCGATTCATCGACTAGCCAGCCGAACTCAGAAGCTTTAGAAATTGCATGCCGCCATCCGATGCGCTCCGGCGACTTCGTCGAATCATGAAACTCGAGGCCCCAAAGCTCTTCTGCAATCGCTGACCATTTACGGCCTTCGAAGGTGAGCTTGGCTAGCCTTGAGATGGCGGAGACAGAAATCTCGGTGCCGCTATGTGCGATCGTGTTTGTATCGACGGCAAGTATCACTGAGTAGCGTTCCAGAGCGACTTGAAGCGATCCTATTGCTTCCCCGGAATCGGGAATCTGATACGTAACCTTTGCACCCTTTGGCCGTTCGTAACCCAGTCCAGCAAATCCGGCTTTTACTGGCAGGACTGCGCCATCCGGACCAAAGAAGGTTATCGAGCCGTCATCATTTTGGCGCATGCCCGTTATCGTCGCCGCCGCGCCGAAATCGAGGCCCAAGATTGGATTGCGCGGTTTCCTGTCTTTCATGTGACTGGCGTCATTGACAGAATCGCCTGCCGTTGCGGGTCTCCTCGGGCGACTTGCTAGGCGTCACGGCGCCGCCCTCGACGTTCGACCTTGTCAATGTCCGTGACAGCGAGGGGCCCCTTCGGGCCAGACTCTCCAGACCGGCGCAGCCCAATCACGCGCACTCTCTTGCCCAAAAGCTCAGCTGCCGTTGTCAAGAGGTCCTCACCGAACTTGCATAGGACCTCGATCTGAGAGGTCAGTGGCCGAAGGCGAAATGTGCGCTTGTCGAGATCCATCTCGCGAATCTCCCCTTCGCAAGACTCTTCCTTTTCGTCAACGGCTTCGGCCAGCGCCTTCGCGAGGACGACGCTAGTGTCGGGTGTGAGGTGAATGCGGTTGGGAGTTT
>CAZPOZ010000765.1:0-1708 GCA_964588235.1 uncultured Planctomycetales bacterium | reverse complement strand
CGCCGGCCCGCCAGCTGCGGCGTGACGTAGAGGTAGCGCTTGACCGCGACCACGGGGATCGGCGCCCCGGCCCGCTCGGCCACCGCGCGCGACCACCAGCCGGCGGCGAGCACGACGTGCCCGCAGGCCACGCGGTGACGGCCGTCCACGACCACCGCCGACACCCGCCCGCCCGCGCGCTCGATCCCGGTCACCTCGGCGCCCACGCGCAGGGCCACGCCCGCCCGGACGGCCGCCGTGGCGTAGGCGGCGGCGATCTCGCCCGGGCGCAGGAAGCCGTCCGACGGGCACCAGGTCGCCCCCGCCAGGCCTTCGGGGGCGAAGGCCCCCTCCAGCCGGGGCAGCCGTGCGACCTCCGCCGGGGTCAGCGCCACCACGTCGCGCACGCCCTGCGCCTGCTGGAAGCGCACGCGCTCGCGCGCCGCGGCGAAGGCCGCCGGGTCGCGGTAGAGGAACAGGTACCCGTTCTGCTCGAAGACGGGGGGGCCACCCACCTCGTCGGCGAAGCGCCGGTAGGCCGCCCCGCTGTACAGGCTCATCTGCACGTGCCCGACCGAGGAGAACTGCTGGCGGAAGGCGGCGGCCGAACGGCTGGTCGAGCCGGCGGCCACGGCCGACTTCTCCAGCAGCAGCACGCTCAGCCCCGTGCGCGTGGCCAGGTGCCAGGCCACGCTCGCTCCGATCACGCCGGCGCCCACGACGACCACGTCGCTGCGCGCGGGGAACGGGCCGGGTGGCGCGGGCATCGGGCGTCCTCTCGGGCGGGAGGCGGGATCATCCCGCCGTCCGCCTCCCCGCCCCACGAAACTCCTCGGCGGGGGAGGGGGACGGCGGCCCGCGGCGGGCACCCTCAGGGCCGGTGCCGCCGGCCGCGTGCGCGGGCCGAGGCCACGGCCCAGGCCAGCAGCAGGAGGGCCGCCCCCGCCGCGGCCAGCCCCACCGGCGAGGCGGGTCCGGGCCCGGTCGCCGGCGGCTCGCGCCACTCGCCTGCGGAGCCCGGCCCGGGCGCCCGCTCCACGGGGTCGGCGCCCGGAGGCAGCCGCAGCTCGCCCGGGACCGCGTGCCCGTCGGCCGTCGGCCGCCGCTCGCGCGGCTCTCCGGGAGCGGCGCCTCCGGCACGCCTGGCCTCGCGCGCCTGCCGCACCTCGTCGCGCAGCGTCCGATGCAGCGCCCTGAACGGAGCCCCGGCCGGCGGGGCGGGAGGGCCCAGCGCCTCGAGGGCCGTGAGGAACGCGTCGGCCTCGTCCAGGCGGCCGAGCCGGATCGCCGCCGGCACGGCCGCGAGCAGGCCGTCCAGGAGTGCGGGCAGCGCCGCCACGCGCTCGGCGAGACCCGGCTCGGCCAGCGCGCGCTGGTAGAGGGCCCAACCGGCCGCGTCGTCGGAGCCGAGCAGCGCCGACGAGGCGGAGGAGAGCAAGTGCTCGAGCAGCTGGGGGTTGCCGGCCAGCGGGCGCAGCAGGTCCTGGACCTCCTCCACGAAGGTCGGGCCCGGGCGGGCGCCCGTGGGCCTGAGTGCGCCGTCGGGGGCGAGCAGCCCGTGGGCCAGGTGCAGCCTCCAGAACGACAGCCGCGCGCGCTCGGCGTCGGTGGGGTCCTGCGAGAGCGCGCGGGCCGCCAGCGCGTCGGCCCGCGCCCGCTGCCCGCCCGCGGCGGCCGTGCGCGCGGCCCGCTCGAGGACCCAGGCCCCGCTGCGCGTGAAGCCCGGCGG
>CAZPOZ010000764.1:0-1716 GCA_964588235.1 uncultured Planctomycetales bacterium | reverse complement strand
TCGTCGAGCTCGAGCGCGAAGGACTGCCCCGAGGGCCCCTGCGGCTCGGCGGCGACGACCGCTGCGCGCACGAGGCTCACGCAGGGCAGGCCGGTGGGCGGCGGGCGCGGCGCGCTCGGGGGGGGCGCGAAGGCCAGCATCCAGCCCAGCACGGCCGCCAGGGCGGGGGGGCGCGAGCGCGGCGCCAGCGCCGAGAGGAGGAGCAACGGCGCCGGCAGCAACGCGGCCCCGTCGTGGGGGCCGAGGAGCAGGCCGCCGAGCAGGCCCAGGGCCGCGGGCACGAGGGGGGAGCGGGGGGCGGGATCCACGTCCCCACCTCGCCGCCGAGGGCTCGGAGGTCACGCGGCGTCCCCGGGCCCCCCGGCGGCCGGCCGGCCCCGACGGGCGGGTGGTGTCCTGGTTTGCTCCCCCTGCGCGCGAGCGGCGCGCTGGGCTGGGGGCGCTCAGGCCCGCATCGGCTCGTTACGTAGGCTGCATACGCGGCCTCGCCGCTGCGGGCCTTCCGCACCCATCCAGCGCCCCGGTGTGCCTCAGTCCAGCCTTCAGAGGGCGAAGTAGGACACTACCGACGGGCGGCGGTCCGGGCGGCCGCGGCTACGATCGGGCCCCATGTCCGAGCCCGCGCACGTCCTGGGCCGCGAGGTGATCCGCAAGGAGGCGTCGGCCCTCCAGGCCTTGGCGGAGTCGCTGGGGGCGTCCTTCGACCAGGCGGTCGAGCTGCTGCTGGGCTGCACGGGGCGGGTCGTGGTGACCGGCATGGGCAAGAGCGGCCAGCTCGGGCACAAGCTCAGCAGCACCTTGGTGAGCACGGGCACGCCCAGCGCCTACCTGCACCCGGCCGACGGCTTCCACGGCGACGTCGGCATCGTCACCTCGCGCGACGTCGTGATCGCCATCAGCAACTCGGGCAGCACGCGCGAGGTGATCGAGCTGGTGCCGGTGATCCGCAACCTCGGGGCGCGCGTGATCGCGTTGACCGCCTCGGCCACGAGCCCGCTCGCGCGCCTGGCCGACCTGACCCTCGCCTGGGGGGTGCTCCAGGAGGCCGATCCCATGGGGCTGGTGCCCACGGTCTCCGGGGCGGTCACGCTGGCCCTGGGCGACGCGTTGACCGTGGCCCTGATGCAGCGGCGGGGGTTCGGCGCCGGCCAGTACCGGCTGTTCCACCCGTCGGGGGCCATCGGCACGAAGCTCACCCTGCGCGTGATCGATCTGCTGCGCGGCCCGCACACGAACCCCACGGTGCCTTCGAGCGCGACCTTCGGCCAGGCGCTGGAGGCGGTCACGCGGGCCGCGTTGGGCGGCGTCGGGGTGGTGGACGGGGCGGGGCGGCTGGTCGGGCTGGTGACCGACGGCGACGTGCGGCGCACGATCCAGGGGGCCGAGGGCTCGGTGGGGGGGCTGCTGGCCCGGCCGGTGACGGCCGTGATGACGCGCCAGCCCACCTGCATCCGACCCGACCTGCTGGCCTTCGAGGCCCTGCGGCTGATGGACGGCCACCAGCCGCGGCCGATCAACCTGCTGCCGGTGGTGGACGGCGACGGGCGCGCGGTGGGCCTGCTGCGCATGCACGACCTGGTCCACGCGGGGCTGGGGGCCGAGCGGGCCGAGCGCTGACGCTGACCCCGGCCCGCCCGGCCCGTCCCGGGCCGCCGACGCTCAGGCGGGCTCGAGCTTCGCCACGCGCGGCGCGTGCCGTCCGCCGTCGAAGGGCGT
>CAZPOZ010000763.1:0-1719 GCA_964588235.1 uncultured Planctomycetales bacterium | reverse complement strand
CCGCCGAGGTCGAGGCGGCCGGCGGTCGCGCGCTGGTCGTGCCGGGCGACGTGCGCGACGAGGCCCACGCGGCCGCCGCCGTGGCGCGCGCCGTGGAGGCCTTCGGCGGGCTCACGATCCTGGTGAACAACGCCGGCGTGATCGGCGCCGGGCCGGTGGAGACGACCAGCACGGCCGAGTGGGACCGCGTGCTCGACGTGGATCTCAAGGCGCCGTTCTTCTTCGCCCGGGCCGCCATCCCCCACCTGAAGGGGCGCCCCGGAGCGAACATCGTCAACGTCTCCAGCGTCACGGGCCGCCGCCCCTACGCGAACCTGGCCCCGTACTGCGTGGCCAAGGCCGGTCTGGACATGCTGACGGAGTGCCTGGCGCTCGAGCTCGCGCCCCACGGCGTGCGGGTCAACGCGATCAACCCCGGCGTGGTCGTGAGCAACCTGCACCGGGCCACCGGCACCGTGCCCGACTACGCGGCCTTCCTGGAGCGCAGCAAGCACACGCACCCGTTGGGCTTCGTGGGGGAGCCGCAGGACGCCGCCGAGCTGATCGCGTTCCTCGTCAGCGACCGCGCCCGCTGGATCACCGGCGGCCTCTACGCCCTGGACGGCGGGCGCGCCCTCACCAGCCTGCGCTGAGCCGCACCGCCGCCCAACTGGGTCCGGCCAGACCTGTGGGGCGCGCTGGCGCCGGGCGCTCAGGCCGCGCGCGGGCGTGCCCCCCACCTCCTGAGGGCCCTGCTCCTCACGGGGCGGCCCGGGCGTTGAGCCGGCCCGTCAGAGGGCGAACACCTGCCCGTCGGAGGCCACGCCGAAGGGCGCCGGGAGCGCCGGCCGCCGGGCGGGGTCGGGGTGGATCAGCGGGTTCGTGTGGTTGAAGTGGGTGAACCAGATCTCGCCCTTCGCCCCGGCCAAGAGGCGCACGCTCTCCGACACGAACGGGTGCCGGACCGCCAGGATGTCGCGGTGCGGCAGCTCGTCCTTCGACCAGAAGGTGCCGTCCACCAGGGCCACGTCGGCCTCCTTCAGGCGCTCGGCGAGCCCCCCCAGGACGTCGGCGTCCGAGACGTAGACCAGCCGGCGCGTGGGCCCGCGCAGCTCGAAGGCCAGGGTGTCGGTGTCCTCCCCGCGGTGCGGCGAGAGGAAGGCGTGGATCTCGACGCCGTCGAACGCGAAGGGCTCGCCGGGCTGCAGCGGCTGCAGGTCGATCTCGCCGCGCTCCACGAGGTGGCTCCAGGGGCGGTTCTTCCGCAGGAAGGCGAGCATGCGGGCCGTCCCGTGCACGGGCACGCGCCGGGCGTCCATGGCCTCCTTCCCCAGCCAGGCCAGGCCGAGGTAGTGGCCGATGTGCGCGTGCGTGAGCGCGATCACGTCTGGCACCAGGCGGTCGCGCCCCGTCTCGGCGGCCAGCAGGGCCAGCTGCGCCGTCAGGTCGGGGGTGGCGTCCACGAGCAGCGTGCGCCCCGTGGCGCCCACCACGGCGATCGAGGCCACCTTGCGCGCCGCCTCGGGGTGCCGCCGGGCGGCGGCGCAGGCGCTGCACGCGCAGCCCGCGTGGGGGAAGCCGCCGTCCTGCGCGGTGCCGAGCACGAGTACGCGAGCGCCCATGGCCCCGATGGTACCCGGGCCGTTCGGACCCGGGCGCCACCTGCCACGACCTGCGCTCAGAGGCATGGCCACCAAGTTAGGGGTAGGGCCTCGCGGAGGGTGAGACTCCTTCCGCGGA
>CAZPOZ010000762.1:0-1720 GCA_964588235.1 uncultured Planctomycetales bacterium | reverse complement strand
GGCGGGAGGCGCTCGAACGTGCCCGCGCGGGCCTGGAGGCCGTGGGCCTGGGCGAGCGCCCCGACGCGCTGCCCCGCCAGCTCTCCGGCGGCCAGCAGCAGCGCGTGGCCATCGCGCGGGCCCTCGTCGGCGAGCCGCGCCTGCTCGTCTGCGACGAGCCGACGGCCAACCTCGACGGGGCCACCGGCGCGCGCGTGCTCGAGATCCTGCGCCGCGTGGCCCTCTCCGCCGACCGCTGCCTGCTGCTCGTGACCCACGACGTGCGCGTCTTCCCCTACGGCGACCGGATCGCCGAGATGCTCGACGGGCGCATCGTGGGCGTACGCCCCGCCCGGGAGGCTCCGCCCCATGGCTGAACGCCGCCGCCCGCTCCTGCCCTGGCTCGCCGCCGCCGGCCTGGCCTTCGCCGCCTGGGCCGTGTTCTCGCCGCAGCGCACGGTGCCCCCGCCGCCGGCCACGCCGCCGCCCAAGGCGCCCTACCCCGAGACGCTGGCCGGCGCCGGGATCGTCGAGCCCGCCCAGGGACGCACCACGGCCATCGGCGCCCCCTTCGCCGCCCTGGTCCTCGAGGTGCGCGTCGAGGTGGGCGACGTCGTCGCCGCCGACGCGCCCCTCCTGCGCCTGGACGACCGCGTGCTGGCGGCGGCCGAGGGGCCGCTCACGCAGGCCGTCGCCTCGGCCGAGGCCTCGGCCCGGGCCGCCGCGGAGGAGGCGGCCGCGCGCGCCGCGGAGGTCGAGGTGGCCCAGGCGGGCGAGCGGGCGGCCCAGGCTCGCCAAGACCGTGTGGAGCGCGCGCCCCGCCCCGAATCGCTGCCGCCGCTCCGGGCGCGGGTGGCCGAGGCCGAGACGGCGGTGGGCGACCTGCGCGCCCAGGTGGCGCGGCTGGAGGAAGTGCGCCAGCGCTCGCCCGGCACGGTCACCACCGACGACTGGGACCGGCGGCGCCACGCCCTCGAGGCGGCCGAGGCGGCCCTCGTGCGCGCACGCGCCGACCTGGGGCTCGCCGAGGCGGGCGCCTGGGAGCCGGAGCGCGCCGAGGCCCGCGCCGCCACGGCCGAGGCGGCGGGCCGGCTGGCCCTGGCGCGGGCCGCCCACGAGAAGGCGCAGGCCCTGGTCGCGGTGGCGGAGGCGGAGGCCGCGCGCGCACGGGCGGCCCTGGCGCAGAACGCGCTCGAGCGGGCGCGCGCGGTGGTGCGCGCCCCACGGGCCGGCACGGTGCTGGACGTCGCCGTGCGCGCCGGCGAGCACGCGGCTGCCGGCCGCGATCCCCTGCTCGTGCTGGGGGACGTGACGCGCCTGACCGTGCGCGTGGACGTGGACGAGGAGAGCGCGCCCCGGGTCCGGGCGGGTTGCCGGGCGCAGGCCGTCGTGCGCGGCTTCCCGCAGCATCCCCTCGAGCTCGTGTTCCTGCGCTTGGAGCCCTACGTGAAGCCCAAGCGCTCGCTCACCGGCGCCACGACCGAGCGGGTGGACACGCGCGTGCTGCAGGTGCTCTTCGCCGTGGAGGCGCCGCCGGAGGGCCTGCCGCTGCCGCTCTACGTGGGCCAGCAGGTGGACGTGTTCCTCGAGGGCGCCGCGCGCCCCCCCGCCGCCCCGGCTCCGCCGCAGGGTGGCGCGGCCCGGTAGCCCGCATGTTGCGTGAAGCGCGCGCCGCCAGGGGACGGGTTCTCCCTCGGAGGAGGCGCTGAGGGCAGGTGGGATGCACCTCCCCGCGTACGGC
>CAZPOZ010000761.1:0-1724 GCA_964588235.1 uncultured Planctomycetales bacterium | reverse complement strand
CGGCTCGTTGCGTAGGCCGGCGCGTGCCAGCGCCGCCGCAAGCGGCGGCGGGGGCTGCCTCGCCGCTGCGGGCCTTCCACGGCGCCCCGCTTGCGGGGCGCCCAACAAAACCGCCATCCAGCGCCCCGGTGTGCCCCAGTCCAGCCTCCAGAGGGCAACGTAGGACACTACCCTCCCCGGCCTACTTCAGGCTGGCGATCACGTCGAGCGCGCGGGGGATGCGCGCCTGGACCGTCGCCGGCGCCCGGACCACCAGGTAGGTCTTCGAGCCGCGGATGCTCCAGCCTTCCGTGGCCCACTCGCCCGGGGCGACGATCTCCTTGAGCAGCTCCGCCACGGCGTCGCCCGTGGTCAGGGGGTCGTCTTCCCGCACGACCTCCGGCTCGTAGTCCTCGCCCGTGAAGCCCGAGGGACGCAGGTTGATGTCGGGCGCCACGAAGTCGACCTTCTGCCAGGTCAGGTGGGCGATGCCGTACACGCGGGTCACGAGCCGGCCGTACGCGTCGGCCTTGGTCGTCAGGAAGACGATGTTCTCGTGCAGCCGCACGGCCAGCCCGTGCGGCTCGAGCATCACCCCGAGCAGCTGCGCCACGCTCACGTCGGCCAGCTCCAGCGTGAAGGAGATCGCCGCGGGATCGACGTTCTCCTTGGCCAGCGCGCCCAGGTTGACGAAGAAGTTGAGCCCCGTGGCCGTGCGCAGCCAGGTCACGGCGTCCTTGAACGCCAGGTCCTTCCAGACCACGTTCTTGAGCCGGGTCGAGCTCAGACGCGCCGCCAGCTGGGCCGCCCGGGCGGACGGCGCCGCCTGGGCGGGGGCCGGGGCCACGGTGGGCGCCAGCGCGAGCGCGCCGAGCAGGGGCAGGGCCAGGCGCAGGGGACGGCGGCGGGCGGGGAAGGTCATGGTCGCCTCCGGGGGTCCGCCTAAGAACGCCGGCCGCGCCCGCTTGCACGCCCGGCCTCGGGCGGCTCCGGCCGCTCGATCGCCCGCCGGGCGATGTCGCGCCGCAGGTAGGCGCCGTCGAAGGCGATCCGGTCGGCCGCGGCGTAGGCCTGGTCGCGGGCGGCGGCGTGGGTCTCGCCCAGCGCCGTCACGCACAGCACCCGCCCCCCCGCCGTCAGCACCTCGCCCTCCCGCCGCCGCGTCCCGGCGTGGAACACGGCCACGTCCGCGAGCTGGGCCGCCTCGCTCAGGCCCGTGATGCGCTTGCCGGCCTGGTAGGAGTCGGGGTAGCCGGCCGAGGCCACGACCACGCCCACGGCCGCGCGCGGATCGACCTCCAGGCCGGGCAGGTCCTTCAGGCGCCCGGCGGCCGCCAGCTCGAGCATCGAGAGCACGTCGGTGCGGATGCGGGGCAGGATGACCTCGGTCTCGGGGTCGCCGAAGCGCACGTTGAACTCGAGCACCCGCGCCCCGCCCTTCGTGAACATCAGCCCGGCGAACAGAGTGCCCCGGAAGCGGATGCCCTCGCGCTTGAGCGCATCGATCGTGGGGATCAGGATCGTCTGGATCACCTTGTCCAGCGCCGCCCCCTCGGCCACCGGCGCCGGGCTGTAGGCCCCCATGCCCCCCGTGTTCTTGCCCGTGTCGCCGTCGCCGACGCGCTTGTGGTCCTGCGCCGTGGGGAGCACCACCAGGGTCTCGCCGTCGGTCACGACGTGGACGGAGGCCTCCTCCCCGCGCAGGAACACCTCGATCACCACCGTGGCGCCGGCGTCGCCGAAGC
>CAZPOZ010000760.1:0-1739 GCA_964588235.1 uncultured Planctomycetales bacterium | reverse complement strand
CCGGCACCTGCCGTCGCTGGTCCCTGGGGCCTCCACCATCCCGCCTCGAACTTCGTACCGGCAGGACCAGGTCCGGCGGAGCTCGGCGCAGGTCGGGCGGAGGTCGGGCCGTCAGCGGCGCGGCTTGGAGCCGCCGGCCGTGCGGAACCGGATCGCGAGGCTGCGCTCGGCCCCCCCCTCCGTCCACCGGAACGTGGCGCGGTGCTCGGTCCCCGGCTCGAGCGGCGCGTCGGGGACCGCGCCCACGACGTGCGGGTACCGCCAGGGATCGCCCACCGTCACCGGCACCGGCACGGAGCGCTTCCCCCGCAGGGCCTCGAGGCTCACGCCCCCGAAGACGAACCCGTGGCCCGGGGGGAAGTGCAGCAGCAGCGGGAACCCCCGCCGCCGCGCGTCGGGGACCGGCTCCTGCGGCAGCTCGCCGGCCTCCTCGAACGCCGTGGGGATCTCGGTCGCGCCGTCGGCCGGGGAGGACACGGGCAGGCGCCAGGCCGGACGCTCCCCCGCGGGCCAGGCCCGGGCGGGGCCGAAGGGATGGACCGTGATGCCCGGGTCGTCCCCGAAGCCCACGAGGTGCGCCTCCGGGTCGATCAGCGGCGTGCGGTGGTACCAGGTCCGCCAGGAGCCGGCGACGGACTCGGCCGCCGGGTGCTTGCTGATGTTGCTCAGGCGGGCGATCTCGTCGCCCTCCGGCGTGTAGCCCGGGGCCGTGGCCTGCTCGGCGTGCGGGTCGGTCAGGCCGGTCCAGCGGTTGAGCGCCAGGTAGCGCGCGTGCAGCGTCGCGCGGCGGCAGAGCTCCGCGTCCAGGTCGCAGGGCAGCAGCCCGTCGAGCGCGCGCACCCGGTTGAGCGCCTCGAGCCCCGCCAGCTGGGGCTCGGTGCCGGCCACCGGCTCGACCCGCGCGCGCAGGGTGAGCCCGTCGGGCGCGATCGAGAGGAAGGTGAGGCGGCGCCGCCCGAGCACCGCGGTGGGCACGTGCGGGAGCGCGAAGCCCGCCTCGCCGATCGCCCAGGCGTCCGTGGCCGGGTCCCCGTAGCGCCCGTCTCCGTCGCCGTCCAGCAGGGTCAGCGTGGTGTCGGCGACCCGGAAGCGCCGCACCTCGGACGCGAACCAGGCCACGGCGCCCTCCGGCGCCGCCACGAACCCCAGGCGCACCCGGCGGGGGGCGCCGTCCTGCTCCCAGGCCAGCGTCACGCTGCGGCCCGGGACGGCCGCGAGCGAGGGCGGCGCCCCAGGCGCAGGCCCGAGCAGGGCGCCGCCACCCTTGCGCTCCACGGCGAAGGTCGCCGAGCCCAGGGTCAGCGACGTGCCCAGGGGCCGCGGGCGGGCTCCCTGCCCGAGCTGCGTCGGCAGGGGCGCCTCGAGCACCGCCGCGCGCCCCCGCAGCTCCAGGTCGTCCGCCGGGGCGGTCGGCGCCGCCCCGAGCGGGGCGACCCCGAGCAGCCCTCCCAGCACGGCGAGCAGCACACGTCGCGGGCGCACGCGAGCTCCGGCGGCCCGACGGCGGGCACGCCCGGAGCCTACACCGCCGCGCCTACGACACAGTCGTCGCAGCGGGGCCTGGAAGGGTGCCGGGCCGGTCGCGTTACGCTGGGACGCCCGGCCGGCGTCCCGGCCCGCGCGGTAGGGAGACCCGATGCGCCCCGACGGCCGTCCGAGCCCTGCGCGCCCAGGTGGTGTCCTCGGTTGGCTCCCCTGCGCGCGAGCGGCGCGCTGGGCTGGGGGCGCTCAGGCCCGCA
>CAZPOZ010000759.1:0-1739 GCA_964588235.1 uncultured Planctomycetales bacterium | reverse complement strand
CTGCCGGTCCAGGGTCAGGTACCCGAGGCCGACCTCGTCCAGGCAGGCGAGCCGTGCGCGGATCTCGCCGAGCAGCAGGTCCACGACCTGCTCGGCCCCGGCGGGGGCCCGCAGCGCGTCGAAGAAGGCCCGCGCGTGCGCCACGCCGAGCCCCAGCACCTGCGGCAGCGTGCGCCCCCCCAGCGTCCACGCCCGGCCTTCGGCCGCCAGGCGCGCACCGTGGCAGTCGGGGCAGAGGGGGTAGCCGCGGTAGCGCGCGATCAGCACGCGCACGTGCACCTTGTAGGTCTTCTCCTCCAGGCCGCGGAAGAACCCGGCCACGCCGGGCCAGCCCTCCGCGCCCTCGAGCAGCGCCCGGCGCTGGGCGGGCAGCAGGCTGCGCCAGGGCCCGTGCAGGTCGATGCCGCGTCCCCCGGCCCAGTCCAGCATCCGCCGGCGCCAGCGGCGCGTGGAGGGCATCTCGAAGGGGCGCACGGCCCCCCCGGCCAGCGAGCGGGCCGGGTCGGGGACGACCAGGTCCCAGTCGATGCCCGTGGTGCGCCCGAACCCGTGGCAGGTCGGGCAGGCGCCCAGCGGGCTGTTGAACGAGAACAGGGTGGGCGTGGGCGCGCGGAAGGCGCGGTCGCAGCGCGCGCAGTGCAGCCCTTCGGAGAACACGAGGTCGCGGCCCGGCTCCGCCCCGTCGGCCAGCAGCCGCACGCGGATCGAGCCGCCCCCGGCCCGGAACGCCAGCTCGAGCGAGTCGATCAGCCGTGAACGCGTGACACGCCCCGTCACGAGCCGGTCCACGACCACGGCGACGCGCGGGCCCGGCGGCAGGTTCGCGCCGTCGGCCGAGAGGGTCACGGTCTCCTCGCCCGCGAGCGCGCGCGTGAGGCCCGCGGCGGCCAGGTCGGACACCAGCTCGGGCTCGCGGCCGGGCCCGGGGTGGGGCCGATCGAAGGCGAGCACGGCCCGCCGCCCCGGCGGCAGGGCCTCGAGGGCCGCGGCGACGCGGGCGGGGCCCTCGCGCTCCACGACGTGGCCGCAGCCCGGACAGGCGAGCGAGGCCACCTTCGCCCACAGCAGCTTGAGGTGGTCGAGCAGCTCCGTCATCGTGCCGACGGTGGACCGGCTGCCCCTCACCGTGCCCGCGCGCTCGATCGCCACGGCCGGCGGCAGCCCGTCCACGCGGTCCACGTCGGGCTTCTCCATGCGCTCCAGGAACTGGCGCGCGTAGGCGGAGAACGACTCGACGTAGCGGCGCTGACCCTCCGCGTACAGGGTGTCGAGCGCCAGGGAGGACTTGCCCGAGCCCGAGACGCCCGTGATCACCGTGAGCGCCCCGAGCGGGACGTCCACGTCGATGCCCTTGAGGTTGTTCTGCCGCGCTCCCCGGACCTGGATGGCGGCGGGGCGGGCACCGGGAGCGCTCACGGCAAGCCTTCTACCGGTGGCGGGAGAGGGGGGGGTGCTCGAGCTCGGCACCCCCCCGGTTGGAGGCAGGGCAAGGGACCGAAGGGCTCCTTTGGGCAGGTCGAGCCCCACGGACGTCCGAGGCGTGGCCGCCCCGGACGCCCCTACGCTACGACTCGAACGGGGCTCTGCAACCCCCCCGTGCGCAGACCCGCGAGAAATCCGCATGGCGGCCCGTGGGCGGGCGAATCGGCCCCCGCCGCCGCTTGCGGCGGCGCGGGCACGCGCCGCCCCCTGGAACGAGAAGAGCCCGGGAGAGGCGCGGGGCCTCTCCCGGGCTCGGG
>CAZPOZ010000758.1:0-1741 GCA_964588235.1 uncultured Planctomycetales bacterium | reverse complement strand
CGCCGGGCGCGGGCGGGGGCCGGGGGCGCCGCGGGCCCGGGCCGGGGCCCCCCCCCCCCCCCCCGGCGCGGGCGCCGCAGGACAGCTCGTCGGTGGCTGGAGGCGGGCGCTGCCCCGACGGCATCGTGTGCGTGGAGGCGCCGGCGGCCAGTCTGCCTGCGCCCCAGCCCACGCGCCGGCCCGAGTGCCCCAAGCCGGCGACGGACCAGCAGTGGTTCCTCTTCCATCGGCTGGTCGAGCTGCTCGAGGAGCTGCGGCGCGAGCTGGCGCGCACGCGCGAGCTGCCGCGCAAGGAGCTGGAGCGCATGCTCCCCGCGGCGGAGGGGGGCGTGCAGGCACCGCCGGGCTCCTGCGAAGGCCGGCGCGCGATCGAGTGCCATCCCGACGTGGCCGAGAGCCTGGGCCTGCTGAGCGTGGCGCGCAAGGCGCTGCGAGGGGCTGTCGGGCTGCTCGAGACGGTGCAGGCCGCCTTGGTCGCGGCGTTCCTGGAGAAGCTGGAGCGGGAGCTCGCCCGATTCTTCTGTCCTGAAGACGTTCACCGGATCATGGACGAGCTGGAGGACGGGGTTGAGAGGCTGGGGATGTTGGCCAGCCTGCTGGACCCCCAGACCCTGCTGCTGGGGCTGATCGAGAGGATTGGGGCCGCCGCGGACATGGCGCCCGAGGACATCCAGGCCATCAAGGACCTGGTCACGCTGGTCGCGACGCTCGCAGGACTTGCCGGGTTGGCGCGCGGCCTTGCCCGCTGGGCAAGCAGGAGGGCGGGTAGGCGGCCACGTAAGCGCACACGTAAGCGCACACGGGGTGAGAGCGCTCCCGGGCCAGGCGGGGTTCCGGTCGAGCCCGCAGAGCGATTGACCGAGTTCAAGACGCGGCTTCAAGAGCAGCCCTCGGCGAGATCCGCACAGGAGGCCATGGATCAGGTAGGAAGAACGCTGGATGAGGTTGAGGACCAGTTGAGCGGAATTCCGAAGAAGAGCCCGCCCCCAGCGCCGAACATGCCCGATGGCCGTATGTACCCACCGCTCCCCGACCACATCAAGACGATGCCCGACGGCACGCTGATCGCCCGAACCAGAGGGCACATCGTAGAAGCTCGGCCCGATGGGTCACTGAAGATCACCAGCATCAAGACCGGAGAGGTCGAACTCACGAAGCCCGGAGGACGCTGACGTGCCCACGAACGCCGACATTCTTCTTGTGGAGCGTGCGGTGCTGGCGAGGCACATGGGGGCGACGACCGAAGTATCCCCCAGCCGAAGCGATCCGAGCTGGCTGACGATTCGCCTACACGGGCGGGTATTCGTTGTCGATCTACAGCCGAGATGGGGCATTTGCATAGACGAGCTACGGGGAGACGAACAACCATTCGATCACGCCTATGCGCATGTAGAGCAGTCTGCAAGTGCAGCGGTCGAACGCGTGCTGTCGCTGATCGCCTCCAGCGGACCGGCGGGGACTACGCGCCGAGGTCCGGTCACTCCTCCGCAGTAGCGACGGGTTCCTCAAGCCTGCGGTAGGAGCGACGGGCAACCCCTGCGTGTCAGTCGTGCTTGGGGCGAGGGTGCCAGACCCCCCTCGACACGTGTTCGAGGCCCGGCGCCGGTAGGGGGGCGATGTCAGACGCGGAGTCGCACCCATCTGCCCCCGGCGGCCTGACCGCCGGCCTCCGGGCGCGTCAGGTGGAGGGGGGCCGCATCGCGGCCACCCCGTAGGGGGCTTGCGGCCGCGTGCCGCCCGC
>CAZPOZ010000757.1:0-1741 GCA_964588235.1 uncultured Planctomycetales bacterium | reverse complement strand
GGGCGCGGCGCCGCCGACGCCGCGCGGGCGGTGCTGGCCGCGCTCGCCGTGGGGTCCGGGCCGGGCCCGCGCCGCGCGCTGATCACGGCCCTCGGCCCCGAGGGCGCGGCCGCGCTGGTCGTGGAGGGGGTCGCATGCGCTTCCTGATGGTGGACCGCGTGCTCGCCCTGGAGCCGGGGCGGCGCATCCGCACGCTCAAGCTGCCCTCCCTGGGGGAGGAGTACCTGCGCGAGCACTTCCCGCGCCGCGCCCTCGTGCCGGGCTCGCTGCTGCTCGAGTGCCTCGCCCAGGCGGCCGGGCGCCTGGTGTGCGCCTCGCACGGCTACGCGCTGATGGTCGTGTTGACCGTGGCCGAGGACGTCGCCCTGGCGCACGACCTGGCGCCCGGCTACCCCGTGGAGGTGGAGGCCGAGCTGCTGGGCACCAGCCGCAAGGGCAGCATCGCGAGCGCGCAGGCCACGGCCGACGGGCGCACGGTGGCCCGCGCCGGCCGGCTGCTGTTCGGCCACTTCCCGCACCCCGACCCGGCGGGCCTGCGCGCCCGGCTCGAGAGCACCGGCGGCGCCCCGTGAGCCGGGTGCTCGTCACCGGCCTGGGCGTGGTGACGTCGCTCGCCTGCGAGGCCGAGGCCCTGCAGGCGGCGCTGCTCGAGGGGCGCCTGGGCCTCTCGGCCCCCCGGCGCCGCACGCTGCGCGGCGCGCCGCTGGCGGCGGTGGCCGAGGTCCCGGAGGCGACCCTGGCCCGGCTGCGGGCGGAGGATCCGGCGCTGGCCGCCGAGGCCGACCTGCGCGCGCTGCTGGCGGCGGGCGCCGCGCGCTGCGCCCTGGCTGACGCGGGCCTGCCCCCGGCCCCGCCGGGACGGGGCGGCGTGGCCCTGGCCTCCGGGGCGCGTGCCCCCGGCGTGGCCGGGCTGTGGTCCGGCCCCGGGGGCGGGCGTGCAGCGACCGACCCGGAGTCGGGTCTGCCGGCCACGGTGGAGCCCGCGGCCCTGCTCGCCGCCCGGCACGGCGCCCGGGGGCCGGTGCTGGCCCCGCTGTGCGCCTTCGCCTCCGGCGCCCAGGCCCTGGGCCTGGCCTTGCGCGCGCTGCGGCGGGGGGAGGCCGACTGGATGCTGGCCGGCGGCGTGGACGCGCGCCTGGATCCGTTGGGGGTGGCGGGCTTCGCGCGTCTGGGGGTGCTGGCCCCCGCGGGGGGGGCGCCCGAGCGGGCCTGCCGCCCGTTCGACCGGCGCCGCCGCGGGACGGCCCTGGCCGAGGGCGCCGCCGTCGTGCTCCTCGAGACCGAGGCGTACGCCCGGGCCCGGGGGGCGCGCCCGCGGGCCGAGCTGGCCGGCTACGGTGCCACGCTGGACGCCTACCAGGCCGCCGCGCCCTGCCCCGACGGCCGCGGCGTGGCCGCGGCCATGCGCCGCGCGCTGGGCGAGGCCGGGCTGGCGCCCGAGGAGGTGGATCTGGTCAGCGCGCACGCCACGGGCACGCGGCTCGGCGACCCGGCGGAGGTGGCGGCGGTGCGCGCCGTGTTCGGCGCGCACGCTGCGCGCTTGGCCGTGCCGGGGCTGAAGTCTATGCTGGGCCACCTCCTCGCGGCCTCCGGCCCCGTGGCTTTCGTCAGCAGCGTGCTCTCCGTGGAACACGACGCCGTGCCGCCCACCGCCACCCTGAGCGAGCCCGATCCCGCCTGCGACCTCGATCACGTGCCCGGGCGCGGGCGCCCGCAGCCCGTGCGCGCGGCGCTGGTGAAC
>CAZPOZ010000756.1:0-1743 GCA_964588235.1 uncultured Planctomycetales bacterium | reverse complement strand
GACGCGGGCAGCCAGGCGGGAGAGCACCGTGCCGCCGATTGAAAGCTCGCCGTCGTGCAAGGGGAACTGCGTCATCGACGTGTGGGTTGGGAGCAGCTTCGGAGTCATCGGTAGGCGCGGCCTGTGCGTGGCCCGAGATTGTGAGGCGGGCGCAGCGCGCCTGCCACCGTATGATGGCCTACGACTCCTCGCTCGGGCGGCCGCAAAGCGGTACGAATGCCGGTGGCGCGGAGTCGCACCGAGTCCATGCCGAGGCCGAACGAACGAACGCCGCACGCAGACGCCGTCCCACAGCGGTCGTCGACGTCGGTGTCATGGCCCACCGCACTTTTTTCCGTGGGCTGCGCAGCCGCGGGGCTCACGCTGGCGCTGCACTATCCGCTGTCCGCCGCGTGGGCGACGGTGCTGTTCGCGGGTGTGGCCGCTGTTGCGTGGTGGCATCCGCAGGCCTGGCCCGCACTGCTGCTGGCGTTGCTGCCGGTGATCGGCTTCGCCACCTGGACTGGCTGGATCGTCTTCGAGGAATTCGACCTGCTGGTGCTGGCGGTAGCCACGGGTGGCTATGCCCGACGAGCGTGGATCGCGCGTGCAACGGATGCGCCTCGCCGGGGGCATGGGTCGCGCGTCAGCAGCGCCGCGGCACTGATCGGCCTGACCGTGACCCTTTTCGCCGCATCGACACTGGTATCGATGTTCCGTGGCTTCGACGACGCGGGAGGCTTCTCGTTCGACTGGTTCCAAGGCTACCGCGAGCCGTTGAACGCCCTGCGGCTGGCCAAGCCCTTCTTCGCCGCGCTGCTGCTGTGGCCATTGTGGAACGCTGCCCAGCGCCAAGATCCGGACGTTGCCGCCCAGCGGCTATCGCTGGGCATGATGCTCGGCCTGCTCGGCGCGTCACTGGCCGCGCTTTGGGAACGCCTGGCCTTCACCGACCTGCTGAACTTCTCCTCCGACTACCGCACGACCGCGATGTTCTGGGAAATGCACGTCGGCGGCGCTGCACTCGACGGCTTCCTGGCGCTGACGATGCCTTTCGCGGTGCGCGAGATGCTGACGGCGTCGACCAAGGCGCGTTGGGCCTTCGCCGCGGCGGTGACGGCGCTGGGCACCTATGCCTGCCTGACGACCTTCTCGCGCGGTGTGTACCTGGCCGTCCCGGCGGGCTTGGCGCTGATGTGGGCGCTCTACACGGTGCAGCGGCGGCGCGACGTTCGGCACAGCGACGCCGGGCAGCGCGCCGCAACGATCACCAGGCTTTTTTTGATCCTGGCCTATATGCTGGCCGTCGCCTGGATGTTTCCGGGCAGCGGCTATCGCGGCATGCTGGCGCTGGCCGGTGCGCTGGTGCTGCTGCTGCCGCTGGTGATCGCGTTGCGCCGTGCGTCACGTGCCGACGTCATTGCGGGGACTCTCATCGGCACGGTGCTCGCACTGGCCGCGGGTGGTATCGGCTGGTTGATACCCAAGGGGCCCTACATCCTCTATGGGCTGGGGGTGATGTTCACCTTGTCGATGCTGCTGCTGCAACGACGCCCCAGCCCGAGCGCCCGCCGCCACGCCGCGGCGCTGGCGTGGGCCGGCTACGTGTGGGTACTGACGTCGATGACGCTGGTGGCCCAACATTGGGGTGGCACGGCTGCGCTGGAGCAGGCGCTGCCCGTGGCCATCGTGCTCGCGGCGCTTGCCATCGCGGCCACGTCGATCCCCCGCGAACCGTGGCCTCCCGACTTGCGCTGGCAAGGC
>CAZPOZ010000755.1:0-1745 GCA_964588235.1 uncultured Planctomycetales bacterium | reverse complement strand
TCGCATCGCCCCTCTTGGTGGCGTTGGGCCTGAGCGCCCGGCTCCAGCGCGCCGCTCGTGCCTCGCATCGCCCCTCTCGGTGGCGTTGGGCGTGAGCGCCCGGCTCCAGCGCGCCGCACGTGCCTCGCGTCGCCCCTCTTGGTGGCGTTGGCCCCTACTTCGGCAGCAGGCCCTTGAAGCGGTCCTTCAGCTTGCGGGCCTCCTCCTCGAGCTTCTTCTTCGGATCGACGCCGGGCCCCGGCGTCGCGCCCGGCAGCAGGTCGGTGGGCTTGGGCAGCAGGCCGCCCAGCGCGCCCTTGAGCAGGTCGGAGGCCTTCAGGTCGGGCACGATCTGCGGCTTGTCGAGCTTGCCGCGCACCTTGAGCGGGATCGTCTGGTCGGGGAGCACGCGCTTCAAGGCCTCGCCCCCGTGGCCGCCCATCCACAGCCGCACGGCCAGGTCGGCCTGCTGCTCGAAGGTGACCGTGCCGGTCATGTCCAGGCGCAGGCTCGGCGCGGTCAGCTTGGCCTCCTCGACCGTCACGCGCTGCCCGCCGAGGACGAAGCGCGAGAGCACCGACTGGAAGGTGAGCGAGCGCTGCAGGCCGGCCAGCTCGCGGCCCACCTCGGGCACGGCCTGCTGGAGGGCCTGACCGACGTCGCCCAGGCCCTTCCCGCCGCCGATGGCGCCGAAGAGCGTGCTCTGGCCCAGCGTGCCCTGGGTGAGGGCCACGCGGCCCCGGCCCGCCAGGGAGGGCTTGAGGCGCTCGGGCGCCACGTCGGCCGCCTCCAGGTTCAGGTCGGCCTCGAGCTTGCCCGACAGCACGGGCGTGCTGGCGTCCAGGGGCACCAGGGTGGGCAGCACGTAGCCCAGGTAGGAGCCGGCGCCCTGGCTGACGATCAGGGTGGAGAGGTCCACGTCCTTGAGCTGGGCCTTCAGGGTGAAGGGCAGGGTCTCGCCGGCCGGCCGCACGGTGAGCGACGCGCTCGTGGGCCCGCCGTTCACCGTGCTCGTCAGGTTCAGGGCGTAGGGCTGCGCCGCGCTGGCGCGGTTCACCGTGGCGCGCGCGTCGGCCAGGGTGGCGCCAGCGCTGCTCCAGGTGCCCAGGGAGAGCGTGGCCTCGACCGTGGCGCCCTCGAGCAGCCGCGCGCTCGGGCCGTCGAGCGTGAACCGGCCGCTGACGGCCCCCGCGCCGGTCAGGTCGCGGTAGTCGGGCCCCAGGAAGGCGCGCACGCGCTCGGCCAGCCGCTGCGCCTCGCCGGAGAGGGTGCCCTCCAGGTGCAGCGCGCCCGTGGGGCCCGAGCTCAGCCGCGAGCGCGAGAGGTCGGCGGTCAGCCCCGTCGCGCGGGCCCGGAGCACCTCGAGCAGCGTGGGGCCGCCCTCCTCGCGGGCGAGCAGCAGCGTGTGCTCCACGGTCAGGGCCTGCTCCTCCAGGGGCTGGGCGGAGGGCTCCCCGCGGTAGGCGAGGCCGGCCACCTGCGTGCTGCCCGTGATCCGCCGGCCTTCGGCCACCGAGGCGACCTGCAGCTCCGTCTTGAGCTGCCCGGCCAGCGTGGCCGCGGGCGCCAGGCCCAGCTTGGGGCCGAACCAGCCCCGCAGCTGGCCGAGGTCGGCCGTCAGGCGCGCCTCGGCCCCGTCGAAGGTCGTCCCGGCGGCGCCGCGCTTGAGCGCGCCGCGGCCGTCGGCGCCCAGGCCCAGGGCCTTCAAGCCCTTGAGCTCGGCCACGAGCAGGCTGCGCGACCAGCTGAGGCTCAGCAGCCCGTCC
>CAZPOZ010000754.1:0-1748 GCA_964588235.1 uncultured Planctomycetales bacterium | reverse complement strand
CAGGCCTCTGGTACGGCGCCGCCAACATGACCACGGGAGCGCGCACGCGCACCACCTTCGGATCGCTGCACGCGTTCTTCCCTTCGGTCCTCGCGTTCACCGGCGACCTCGGGCGCGCGAAGCGCCTGCAGGACTCGGCGTTCCGCATGTGGACCCTGCATGGCATCGAACCGGAGTCGCTCGACTACAAGGCGATGAAGGTCACGAACGCGGGCTACGAACTGCGCCCCGAGATCGTGGAGTCGGCCTACTACCTCGACCGCTACACGAAGGACGCGAAATACGCGGCCATGGGCGAGACCATCCTGAACGACCTCATCCAGCACTGCCACACCGAGGCCGGATACACCGTGCTCAAGGACGTCGTCTCGAAGGAGAAGGGCGACCTCATGCACAGCTTCTTCCTGGCCGAGACGCTCAAGTACCTCTACCTGCTGTTCAACCCGGCGGCCCTCGACTTCGACAAGGTCATCTTCAACACCGAGGCTCATCCGCTGCGCCGCACATGGTGACGACGTGACGCCCGTAGTGAAGGCGGGCTGAACAAACCCGGCGACACGGCCACTACCAGGTTGATTGACCTCTCGTCACCCCCGCGAAAGCGGGGAGCATGGGACAAGATGCCGTGCTCCAGAACCGAGGGCACGTTGCCGAGCGGCATGATGCAGTGCAGTTCCGTGACGCGCGGGTCCAGCTTTCAGATTCGTTGGCCGTCGGTGAACAGGTTCACATAGGGCTCATACCGATAACGTCGGTTACGCGTGAACCCGGTCATCTCCACCAGAATGCCAAGGGCCGCGAGTCTGGAAACGAGCGTATTGGCCGCCGCGTACGTGGTGCCGGTTATCTCCTTCACGTCCGCCACCGAAACGATGGGCCGGTTGAAGAGAGCCTCCAGAACCCGATGACCGTTTCCGGCCGCGCGCCCCAGCTTGTCGGCGATCATCGAGCGGTGGCTCTCGCGAAGGGCCAGAATGCGCCGCGCGGTTTCGGTGGCCTCCGCTCCCACCTCGACCACGCCCTTCAGAAAGAACGCGAGCCAGCCCTCCCAGTCGCCGTGGTCACGGATCGCCTGAAGGCGGTCGTAGTAGGCGCTTCGATGCCGCTTGAAGTAGTGCGAGAGATAAAGCACGGGCTTCTGGAGGATGTTCCGCTCCGTCAGCAGAAAGGTGATGAGCAACCGACCCACGCGACCGTTGCCATCGAGAAAGGGATGGATGGTCTCGAACTGAGCGTGCGCGAGCCCCACCTTGATCAGAAACGGCAGGCCGTCCTCGTGATGCAGGAAGACTTCGAGGTTGCCCAGAAGCTCCGGGATGTCCTGGTGGGGCGGAGGCACGAAGGCCGCCGACGCGAGGGTCGAACCGGCGGGGCCGATCCAGTTCTGGGAGCGCCGGAGTTCGCCCGGAGTGAGGTTGCCGCCGCGCGTTCCCTTCATGAGTTCGGCGTGGATCTCCTTGATCAGCCGAACCGAAACCGGAAGATCGGCAAGGCGCGACAGGCCATGCCGCATGGCCGCGACATAGTTGATGACCTCGGCCACGTCGCGCGGTCTCTCGGCGCCGAGCAGGTCGGCCTCGGCCGCGAGCAGATCCTGGAGAGAACTCTGGGTTCCTTCGATCTGGCTCGAAAGAACGGCCTCCTTGCGGACGTACATGAAGACGAAGAGATCGGGATTCGGCAGGGTGAGAACCGAACCGTCCAGACGGCCGAGCGCGTGGTCAGCCTTGGAGAGGAGTGATTGCAGG
>CAZPOZ010000753.1:0-1753 GCA_964588235.1 uncultured Planctomycetales bacterium | reverse complement strand
CCCTGGGCGGCGAAGGAGGCCGAGACGCCCCCCGTGCACGGATCGGCCAGCACCGTCAGGTACGGCACCCGCGACTCGCGCAGGCGGGCCACCAGCGCGCTCGTCTTGGCCATCTGCATGAGCGAGAGCGCGCCTTCGTGCATGCGCGCCCCGCCCGACGTGGCCAGCGCCAGGAACGGCACGCGCCGCTCGAGCGCGTCCTCCGCGGCGCGCGCGAAGCGCTCGCCGACCACCACGCCCATCGAGCCCCCCATGTAGCCGAAGTCGAGCAGGCACAGGGTCAGCGGGCGCCCGCCCAGCCGCCCGCGGCCGACGAGCGCGGCCTCCGTGGCGCCGCTCTTGGCCGCCGCGCGCTTGGCCTTGGCCTCGTAGGGCTCGTTGTCGACGAAACGCAGCAGGTCCTTCGGCGCCAAGTCCTCGGCGAAGGGCTCCCAGGTGCCCTCGTCCACGAGGTGCTTCACCCGCGTGGCCGCCGAGACCTTCATGTGGAAGCCGCACTCGGGGCAGACGTGCAGGTTCTCCTCGACGGTCTTGGTGAAGGCCATCTTCCCGCAGGCCGGGCTCGGGCACTTCATCCACAGGCCGAGGGGGATCTCCTTCTTCTTGCGGAAGAACGCCATCAGGGACCTCCTCGCCTGCCCGTCACGCCGCCGCCCGCCCGCCGCGCAGCTCGCGGATGGCGGCGGCCCGGTCGGGTTTGCCGAAGACCGCGCTGCCGGCCACGAGCACGTCGCAGCCGGCCTCCACCGCCAGGGGGGCGGTGTCGCGGTTGATGCCGCCGTCGATCTCGATCTCGCCGGCGTAGCCCTCGGCCCGCAGCGCCCGCACCTTGTCGAGCACCGCGGGCTGGAAGCGCTGCCCGCCGAAGCCGGGCACGACCGACATCACCAGCACGAAGTCGGCCTTCCCCAGCCACGGCCGCACCCGCTCGAGCGGCGTGTCGGGGTTGAGCACCACGCCGGGACGCTTCCCCCGCCCCCGGATCGTGTGGAGCGCCGCGTCCAGGTCGTCGGGGGCCTCGACGTGGATGGAGACCTGGTCGGCCCCGGCGTCGCAGAAGGCCCCGACGTAGCGCGACGGGCAGCTGATCATCAGGTGGCAGTCGAGCCAGGCGCGCGTGGCCCGCCGGATGCTCTCGACCACGGGGGGCCCGAAGGTGATGTTGGGGACGAAGTGGCCGTCCATCACGTCCAGGTGCAGCAGGTCGGCGCCGGCCGCCACCACGTCGGCGATCTCCCGCCTCAGGTCGGCGAAGTCGGCCGAGAGCAGCGAGGGCGCGATGCGGACCTGTCGTGCCGGGTCGGGCATGGGCAGCCCATCCTACCCGACCCGGCCGCTCAGGCCATGCGCTGGAGCAGGTCCACGCAGCGGGCGCTGTAGCCGACCTCGTTGTCGTACCAGCCGCAGACCTTCACCAGGCTGCCCGTGCCCCCGGAGACCATCGTGAGCGGCGCGTCGAAGACGCACGAGTGCGTGTCGCCCAGCACGTCCGACGAGACGATCGGATCCTCGCTGTAGCGCAGCAGGCCCGCGAGCGGGCCCTCGGCCGCCGCCTTCAGGGCCGCGTTCACCTCGGCCACCGTCACGTCTCGCGACAGCACGGCGGTCAGGTCCACGAACGAGCCGTCCGGGACCGGCACGCGCACCGCGAACCCGTCCAGCCGGCCCGCCAGCGCCGGCAGCACCTTGCCCACGGCCCGCGCCGCGCCCGTGGTCGTGGGCACGATGTTCAGGGCCGCCGCGCGGGCGCGCC
>CAZPOZ010000752.1:0-1754 GCA_964588235.1 uncultured Planctomycetales bacterium | reverse complement strand
GCTCCCCATCCAGCGCGTCGGTGGCAAGGCGCGTCTACCCGGCACCTGCCGTCGCGGGTCCCTGGGGCCTCCACCATCCCGCCTCGAACTTCGGACCGGCGGAACTAGGGCGCCCGGCGCAGCACGATGCGGTGGGGGTTGCGCTGGGCCTGGCGCGCGGGCCCGTGGCAGGCCGCGCAGGTCCAGCGCCCCTCCGCGTCGCCCCGCCGCTCGGACAGGCCGCGCGGATCGACGGCCAGGTAGACGTGCCGCGACCCGTCGAGCACGTCGAAGACGATCACCCGTCCGTCCTCGACCTCCGTGATGCCCACCTCGCCGGCGGCGACGCCCGCGCCGGCAGGCACGGCCACGTAGCCCACCTTGGGCAGCTGCTCGGGCCGGCGCAGCACCGCGGCGCGGGCCCCCGGGGCCGGCACGCGCTCCACGCAGCCCGTCACCTCGAGCTCGCCCGAACGCACCAGCGGGAAGGCCAGCAGGGGCCCGTCCTTCTCCGAGGCGCAGCTGGCGGGAGGCTCGAAGGCCTTGGGCTTCCAGGCCAGCAGGTCGGCGGCCAGCTCCACGGGGTCGAAGGCCTCGGCCGGGCCCCCCGAGCGGCCGAGCCAGACGCCCACGCCCACCGCCAGCGCCAGGGCTCCCGCCACCAGGGCGGGCAGGCGCCGCCGGCCCGCACGCGCCTGGCCGGCCAGCGCGGCGCGCACCCGGGCCTCGAGCGCCGGCAGGTGGCCGGCGGGCAGGCCCGCGGGCGCCCAGCGGGCGCCTCGCAAGGCCTCCAGGAGCGACGCCCGGGCCGCGGCCCGGCGCGCGAAGGCGGGATCGGCGGCCCGCAGCCCCTCGAAGGCCGCCTGCTCCTCCGGGCCGCCCTCGCCGTCGAGCAGGCGGTCGAGCGCCTCCAGGGTCAGGGGGGGCCGGGGATCGGGGGGGGAGGGGAGGGGGGTCATGGCTGCGTGCGCCTTCTGAGCAGGGGAACGAGCGCTTGGCGCACGTATTCCCGCCCCCGGTGCAGCCGGCTCATGATCGTGCCCGCCGGCACGTCCAGGATGCGGCCGATCTCGGCGTAGGACAGGCCATGCAGGTCGCGCAACAGGACCGCCGCGCGGAAGGGCTCGGGGACGCCCTGGATGGCCTGGCGCACCGCCTCGGGCGGGAGCTGCTCGAAGCCCTCCTCGGGCTCCTCCACCGCGGCCGGCGCCAGGGCCGACTCCTCCAGCGGCCCCTCGGCCAGCACCTGGGGGCGCACCTTGGCGCGGCGGAAGCGGTCGATGTGCAGCCGGCGCACGATCGTGAACAGCCAGGCCTTGGCGTTCGTGCCCCGTTCGAAGGTCGCGAACGAGCGCTGCGCCTTGAGGAACGCCTCCTGCACGAGGTCGTCGGCGTCGCTCACCTGCCGCGTCAGCGCCAGCGCGAAGGCGTGGCAGTCCGCCAGGAAGGGCAGGCAGGTGCGCTCGAACTCGTGGAGCGGCCGGTCCGGCATCGGGGTCCATGGTCGGGGCCAGCGGACGGTGGCGCAACCTCCCGGTCGGGCCGGCACGCCGGAAACGGTCGCAACGCCGGGGCCGGCGGGGGATTCCCGCCGCCTCCCGGCGGGGGCGGCGGGCCCCTGCGGCCCCCGCCGGCGTCCGCCGCGGGCCCGCTCCGCGGGCCGAGGATCCTCGCGCTCGCCCGCGCATCGCGGGCGCATAGACTCTCGCCGTGCGCACCTGCGTCTACGTCGACGGCCGCATCGTGAAGTCCGACGGCCGCGAGCTCGAGCTGGA
>CAZPOZ010000751.1:0-1760 GCA_964588235.1 uncultured Planctomycetales bacterium | reverse complement strand
TTGCGAACGGTCTCGCCGGGGTCGACCAACGGCGTGACCACCGACTCACGCGCGCGCTCAGGCTCGGGGGGCCCGGGCTCCGGGGCCGGGGGCGGCGCCGGCTCGGGGGCCGGGGGCGGGGGAGGCGGATCCGAAGCCCCCCCGGGCGGTGGCGTCGGCGGCGGTGGCCCGCCCCCGCCGCCTTCGGGGGGCGGGATTCGCACCTCGACCTCCTCGCTCAGCAGGGCGACGGTGAACGGCCCCCGCGTCGGGCTCAGGCGCACGCGCGCGCGGTGGACGCCCGGGGTCAGGTACGGGGCGAGCCCCTCCACCGCGGCGAGCCGCACCTCCCCCTCGGCCGCCAGGCGCGCGCCCGCGTCCCCCCGCACGGGGCCCAGCCGCCCGCGCTCCACGTCGTCCCAGACCAGGGTCAGGACCCCCTCGTAGGGCACGGGCAACGCCCGGGCGGTGCGCGCCAGGGCGACGAGGTCGTCGGCCGCAGGGCGCGAGAGGTCGCGGTGGAGCAGGCTCACGCGCCCGTTGCGGCGCAGCCACTCGTCGGCGTCTTCACCGCTCGCGCCCGGCTCGGGGCGGTACCCCGGCCCCGCCTCCCGGCCGCGCCCCGCGCCGCGTTCGCCCAGCGTGCCGCGCACGCCCGGCAGCAGCAGCGCCAGCGCGAACAGGGTCGAGAGCAGCAGCCGCAGGCGCCGGCCGCCGACCACCGCCGGGGGGGGGCCGGGGGGCACCCCCGCCAGCAGGCGCCCGGCCTCCCGCAGCAGGCAGGCCCCCACGGGCCCCGGCCCCCCAGGTGCCGGGCCGGCCCGCCCCGCGTGCCCCTCCCCCGACCCCGCCTGCCGCTCCAGGGCCAGCGCCGTGGTGGCGGCGTCCTTCCAGCCGTGCTCGTCCTCGAGCCGGCGGGCCAGCGCCGCCGGCGCCGCGCGCAGCAGCCACGGGGCCAGGCGTGCGAGCAGCGGGCCGAGGAGCAGCAGCCCGGCCGTGGCCGTCAGCACGGGCAGGAGCCGCCCCTGGAGCGAGCTCAGGCCGGGCACGGGCAGGCCCAGGGCGGTCAGCGCCGCCAGCAGCACCGCGGCCGCCAGGACCGCGCGGCTCACGCGGGCCGCCCACGACGCGCCCCGCCCCCGCGCCTCTCGGGCGGCGAGCGAGAGCAGCGCCGTGCGGACCGCGACCACGCGTCAGAGCGTACCCGCGCGGACGGCCTCCCGGGCCGGCCCGACCGGGGCCGGCGCCGCCGGCCCGGGCGGCCCCGGGGCAGAACTCCGCCCCGTCGCCGCCGCGGGGCACCATGGCGCGGGAGGTCGCGCCCGCGGTGCCGTACCAGCTGCAGTACTTCGAGCGCCAGATCATCGCCTGGCTCCTGATCGCCATGGGCGCGTTCTTCCTCGCGCGGGCGCTCGTGGGCAAGCGCGAGCGCGGCGCGCTCAAGGACCTGCTCGGCGTGCGCATCGACAAGGTGAAGGGCTTCCGCGACTTCATCCTCCAGCGCCTGGACGCCGTGGCCGGGTTCCTCTTCGTGCTCGCCGGCGTGGGCATCCACCTCTACGTCGTCGTGCGCGAGGCCCAGTCGGCCAGCCGCCGCAACGACCCCCGCCAGGCCCTGACCGACATCCTCATCTGGCTGGGGGGCGCCCTGCTCGTGGCCGTGGTCATCGCCGCGGCCATCCACGCCTTCACGGCCTGGTACAGCCGGCGCATCTTCCTGCGCAACGTGGCCTACCTGGTCGTGCGCTACCGCTTCCGCATGGAGGACGACCCCGACCTGC
>CAZPOZ010000750.1:0-1764 GCA_964588235.1 uncultured Planctomycetales bacterium | reverse complement strand
AGGCGCTCGCCGCGGCGGGCGGCCAGCGCGCGCACGCTGCCCTCGTCGCCGGAGACGACGATCTCGTAGGCCTCCTCGGCGCCCAGGACCCGGGCCGGAACGCGCTCGACCTCGCCTCCGCCCAGCTCGACCAGGCCCGAGAGGGCCTCGAAGGCCCGTCCGGCCTCGAGCTCCAGGCGCGCCAAGGCCACGCCCTCGCAGCGGGTGGAGCTCAACTCCAGCTCGAGCAGGCCCGACTCCAGGCGCCGCGTGAGTCGCCGCACGCTGTGGTCGTCCTCGTCCGTCTCCCCCGAGGGGCGGAAGCCCACCGGGGCGCGAGCCCGGAACCCCTGACCCTCGATCTCCCCAGCCGCCCAGGCGCCGCGGGGGGCCAGCGCGCAGAGCGCCGCCCCGGCGGTGAGGAGGGCCACGAGTCGCCGCATGCACGCTCTCCGGGTCCCGGGGCCAGTCCGACGGCCGGGCGTGTCCTCTTTCGGCCAGCGGGCCCCCCGCGCTTGACGCTTCTCGCCCGGGGGCCTGCCGTCGGCGCCGGGGGCCGGGGAGGGGGGGCGGGCGTACACTCGGCCCCCCGCCTCGACCCGGGCCGTGGGGGCCCCGGCGGGGCCGCCCGGGGACGCCCATGACCGCCCAACCCGCCTTCGAGCTCCTGCCCGGGGGGCAGCTGACGCTGGCCCTGCAGGTGTCCGATCCCGAGGTGCTGGCCGAGCTGCGCCGCCGGGCCGACCCCGAGGAGCGTGCGCGCTACGCGCTGGCGGCGCTGCGCGTCGGGGTGCTGGCGCTCAAGTCGGCCGGCGGCGTGGTGGACGAGCAGGCCCTGCGCAACGCCGGCGAGTCGCTGCTGCGGGACGTCAAGTCCCGGCTGGACGAGCACCGCAAGGACGTCACCACCGAGCTGGCCACGTCGCTGCGCACCTACTTCGACCGCCAGACCGGGACCGTGCCGACGATGGTGGAGGGCCTGGTCGGGCCCGGCGGCCGGCTGACCGCCCTGCTCGAGCGGCACCTCGCGGGCGACGGCTCGGCCCTGGCCCGCACGCTGGTGTCGCACGTGGGGCGGGAGTCGCCCCTGTTCCGCCTGCTCTCGCCCGAGCAGAAGGACGGCCTGCTGCACCACCTGCAGGAGTCGGTGCGCCAGGCGCTGGAGGCGCAGCGCGCGGCGCTGCTGGCCGAGTTCAGCCTCGACCGCCCGGAGAGCGCGCTGGCGCGCCTGGTGCGGCACATGAAGGAGGGCACGAGCGAGCTCGACAAGGCCTTCCGCGACACGATCGGCCGCCTGGCCGGCGAGTTCAGCCTGGACGACGACGCCTCCAGCCTCTCGCGCTTCCGCAGGCAGCTCGGCGAGCAGGTGGGCGAGCTGGTGAAGAGCCAGACCGTCTTCCAGGCCCAGGTGCTCCGTGACCTCGAGGGCCTGCGCGCCCGCCGCGCCGCCGAGGAGGCCAGCACCCGCAAGGGGCTCACCTTCGAGGCCGCGGTGGGGGCCTGGCTCAGGGCCGAGGGGGGCCGGCGGGGGGAGAGCGTGGACGACACGGGCGCCCGGCCGGGCGAGCTCAAGCACTGCAAGAAGGGCGACTTCGTGCTGACGCTCTCGCCCGACAGCGCGGCGCCGGGCGAGCGCATCGTGGTGGAGGCCAAGGACGAGGCCGGCTTCACGGTGGCGGACGTGCGCGCGGAGATGGACCTGGCGCGCCCCAACCGCCGGGCGCAGATCGGCGTGTTCGTGCTGGCCCGGGCGGTGGCTCCCGAGGGCACGCCGCCCTCGGCGCG
>CAZPOZ010000749.1:0-1781 GCA_964588235.1 uncultured Planctomycetales bacterium | reverse complement strand
AGGTGGCCAGCGTCGAGAGCCGGTGCGCGATGCTGAAGGTCGTGCGGCCCCGCATCAGGCGTTCGAGCGCGGCCAGGACGGAGGCCTCCGTGGCGACGTCCAGCGCGCTGGTGGGCTCGTCCAGGATGAGGATCGGCGCGTCCTTGAGGAAGGCCCGGGCCAGCGAGAGGCGCTGGCGCTCACCGCCCGAGAGCCTGACCCCGCGCTCGCCCACCTCCGTGTCGTAGCCCTTCGGCGTGCGCGCGATGAACTCGTGCGCGTCGGCCGCCCGCGCCGCGGCCTCGATCGCCTCGGGCGTGGCGTCGGGCCGGCCGTAGGCGATGTTCTCGCCGATCGTGGTCGAGAACAGCACGGGCTCCTGGAGCACGAGCGCGAACTGCTCGCGCAGGTCCTTGAGCCTGAGGTCGCGCACGTCCACGCCGTCCAGCAGCACGCGCCCCTGCGTCGGCTCGTGGAAGCGGAAGAGCAGGCCGAGCAGCGTGCTCTTGCCCGAGCCGGTGCGCCCGGTGATCCCCACCCGGCTGCCGGGCGCGATGCGGAAGGAGACCCCGTGGAGCACCGGCCGCGCGGGGTCGTAGCCGAAGGCCACGTCCTGGAGCTCGACCTCCCCGCGCGCGCGGACGAGCGGCAGGGCCCCCGGGCGGTCCTCGGCCTCGGGCCGTTCGTCGAGCAGCAGGAAGCAGCGCTCGGCGGCCGCCAGGGCCCGCTGCAGGTCGGCCACCTTGGTGCCGATCTCGCGCAGCGGGCCGAACAGCTGGCTCAGGTAGCCCACGACCAGCAGCAGCTCGCCCAGCGTGAGCGCGCCGGCGAGCACGCGTCGGGCGCCCACGTACAGCACGGCGGCGCCCACCACGCCCACCACCAGGCCCACGAGCAGGTCGAAGCCCCCGTGGGTGCCCACCGCGCGCAGCACCGCGTCCTGCCCGGCGCGGGCGCGCTCGAGGTAGCGCTGGCGCTGACGTTCCTCCTGGCCGAAGGCCTTGACCACGCGCACGGCGGCAAGCGACTCCTGCACGACGGCCATCGCCTGGCTGGCGTGCTCGTGGGCCGCCTTCCAGCCCGCCCGCAGGCGGTGGCGGTAGAGCCGGGTGAGCAGCAGCATGGCCGGGGCGGCCAGCAGCGCGATCAGCACGAGCACGCCGTCGATGCGCGCCGTGACGGCCACGAGCACGACCACCTGGAGCAGCGTCGTGGAGACCCGCACGAGCCCCTGGACGACGACGGTCTCGATGGAGGTCGCGTCGCTCTGGACCCGGTAGACCGAGCCGGCGGTGCCGCCGGCGTCGTGGAAGGCCAGCGACAGGCGCTGGAGGTGGCCGAAGAGCCGGGCCCTCAGGCCCAGCACGAGCCGCTCGCCCACCCAGGTGCGCAGGTACCAGGCGGCCAGCTGCTGGGCCTGGAGCAGCAGGGCCGCGGCCACCGTGGCCCCGGCGGCCACGGCCAGCAGCCGCGCGGGGTCGTCCCAGCCCTGCGGCAGGACGGCGCCCAGCCAGGCGGGGACGGGGCGCTGGCCCAGCACCTGGTCCACGGTCACCTGGAGCGGCAGGGGCACGAGCAGGGCGATGGGCGTGGCGGCCACCTGCACGGCGATCAGCAGCCAGAGCCAGCGGTGCTGGGGCCGCGCCTCGCGCCACAGCCGCCGGTAGAGCGCCAGGTCGCCGTAGCGCCGCTCGGTGGGGGGGGCAGGGTCGGTCATCCGCGGGACCCATGATGCCGGCACCGCCCGTAGCCCGCATGTTGCGTGAACACAGGTTGAATCGCGCGGTCCTGGCTGCGTCCTC
>CAZPOZ010000748.1:0-1786 GCA_964588235.1 uncultured Planctomycetales bacterium | reverse complement strand
ATGGTCGGCGAGTACCGCGATCGCGCCTACGGTCCGATGGCGCGCGCCCGCCTGGCGCTGGAGGCCGACGGGCACGCCCGGCTCCGGGCCCTGGCGGCCTCGAGGCGTCGCGTGCGCGAGGGCTTCGCCGACGTGCGCGTGCGGCGCGTGGCGGTGGGCGATCCGGGCCGGATGACCGTCGGCGCGGCCCTGCACGTGGAGGCCTTCGTCGAGCTGGGCCGGCTGAGCCCCGGGGACGTGGTCGTCGAGCTGGTCCTGGGCACGCGCCTGAGCGGCGGCGAGCGGGACCTGCGCGACGCGGTGCGCGTCGAGCTCGGCCCCGCGGCCGCGCCCGGCGCCGAGGGCTGGCGCTTCACGGCCGAGCACCGGCTCCGGGCGGGGGGCGCGTACGGCTACGGCGTGCGCGTGCGGCCGCGGCACGACGACGGCGCTTCGCCGGAGCTGTGCGACGCGGCCGTCTGGGGCTGAGCCGCTGCGGAGCCCGGCGCCGAGGCTCAGCGGGCCAGCAGGGCCAGGGCCAGCGCGGCGGCGAAGAGGCCCGCCACGAGGTTCACGCCGTCGTTGTCGAGCAGCCGCAGGCCCGAGACGCGCTCGGTGGCGCGCCCGTCCACGCGCCGGCGCTCGGTCGAACGGCCCGTCGCCGGGTCGCGCCCGCGGTACTGCACCCCGGCTCCGAGCAGGCTGTCGAGCAGCGCGCCCGCCACGCCGGCGGCGGCCGCGAGCCCCACGACCGCCGCCGGCACGGCCCCCCCCGGGCTCAGCGCCCAGGCCAGCGGCGCCAGCAGCGCTCCGCCGAGCGAGGCCAGGAGCCCCAGCGCCGTCACGCCGCCGCTCTCCCCGGGGGCCAGCGGGCGGCCCGAGAGCAGGGAGCGCGGCCGTCCGCCGTAGCGCGTGCCGACCTCCGTGGCGCAGGTGTCGGCCCCGAGGCAGGAGAGGCCGCCCAGCAGCAGCGCGGCGCCCGCCGCGGGGGCCCCCAGGGCCGCCAGCAGGCTGCCCAGGCCCGCGGGCAGCCCGTTGGCCACGACCTGCGTGAGCGTGCGCCCCCGATCGCGCTCCGCTCCCGGGAGCCGCCCGAGCAGCGTGCCCACCAGGAACGGGCCGAACAGCGCCGCGAGCCCGGGGGGGCCGAAGGCGGCGAAGGCCGCCCCCCCGAGCACCCAGGCGCCCAGCGCGCCCAGGGGCCGCAGCCAGCCGAGCGGGCGGGCCGAGGCCAGCGCGAACAGGCCCAGCGCGAGCACGACCCAGGCGACGGCAGCCGGAGGGGGCGCGGGGGGCGCGGGCACGCGCGCCCGATCATACGCACCCGGGGCGCGGGCCCCGGCGGCGGACCAGGGTTCGACCACGGGCGCGGGCGCGAGGCGCACGCGCAGCGCGCCCTCCTGCGCCGCGGCGCGCGCGTCGGCGTCGGCCGCGGCGCCGCCGCCCTCGGCCACGGGCACGCGGCGGGCGCCGCTCCACAGGGTCGCCAGCGGCGGCTCGAGCCGCTCGGGCAGCCCGCGTCCGGGCAGCAGCAGCACGTCGGGCGGCGGCGAGCCGCCCTCGTAGAGCGCGAGGTCGGCCAGCCCCTCGGGCCCGCGCTCCGTCGGCCACAGCAGGGCCGAGCCCCCGGCCGCGTGGAGCCGGAGCACGGGGGAGCGGTCGCCCGCGGCCCGCGGCGCGCCCTCGGGCGGGCTGGCGAGCAGGGCCTCCAGCCGGCCCCAGGGGCCGTCGAGCAGGATCCCGGGGCGCAGGGGGCCGTGGGGGTCCAGGCGCAGGGTGGGCTCGGGCAGGCCGAGCGCGGCGAACG
>CAZPOZ010000747.1:0-1788 GCA_964588235.1 uncultured Planctomycetales bacterium | reverse complement strand
CGTGGCCTCCTTCGCCGGGACTGTGCTCTATGGGCATCGCTGACGGGTTGATTGATCCCGAGACTCGACCTGCGGATCGCGACGTAGGCAAAGGATCACACTCGTCCTTGGAGGTCAAGTCGGGTCGAACACACTCATCGCCGAGGCGGCGACAGCACATCGCTCGGGCGACCTCACCTCGCCAGTGGTGCGCCGGGGGAACGTCCCCGCTAGCCCAACTTCCGCAGTTGGAGGCGATTTGAGGCCATTCTCGGCCATCGGGCGCCCGCCAGCCCAGGAACGGCGCGGGGTCTTCTCGCGCAGCGCCATGTAGTGCCAACCCAACCCGTTGATCGTCGTCGTCGACTGCGCGAGAAGGTGCGTGGCTGAAAGCACGTGTACCTTCGCCAAAAACGCATCCGAAAGAACGGCAAGACGCACACCTACTGGCTGCTGGTGCGTTCGGTACGCGTCGGCGGGAAGGTGCGCCAAGAAGTGGTCGCCACACTCGGCAAGTTGGATGCGAAGGGCCAGAGTCGCGCCAAGGCCTATGCGAACAAGCTCACGGGCCGTCGCATGCAGCCGAGCTTGTTCGAGCCTCGCGACGAGGTGGCATGCGATCTCGAGTCCGTGAAGGTGAAGGCGGTTCGGATCGAGCGAGCGCGGCGCTTCGGTGACGTGTTCGTCGGTTTGAGCCTGTGGCACGCGCTGCAGCTGGATGACGCGTTCGATCGCTTGATGCCCGAGGGGCGCGAGGACATTCGCTGGTCGAGTTTGGCCGCCATTCAGGTGATCTGCCGGCTTTGCATGCCATCCAGCGACCTGCACATCGCCGAGTCGCTCTACCGCCAGACGGCTCTCGACGATCTGCTCGGCATCCCCGAAGACAAGGTCAACGACGACCGGCTCTATCGCACCCTCGACCGCGTGCTGGTGCACAAGGATGCGATCGAGCAGCACCTGCGCGACCGCATCGGCCAACTGTTCGGCATCAAGTACGACTTGCTGCTCTACGACGTCACCTCGACCTACTTCGAGGGCCAGGCCATGGGCAACCCGCAAGCGCAGCGCGGCCACAGCCGCGACCATCGCCCGGACTGCAAGCAGGTGTGCATTGCCCTGGTGGTGACCCGCGAAGGCATCCCGCTCGCACACGAGGTCTTCGACGGGAATCGCGTCGACGTCACCACGGTCAAGGACATCGTCGGCAAGATCGAGGGTCGCTTCGGTGCCGCAGATCGCGTGTGGGTCATGGATCGCGGCATGGCCAGCGAGGCCAACTTCAAGTGGCTGATCGACAACGGACGCCGCTACGTGATCGGTGCATGCCGAGCCGATCTGCATCGCTTCGAGCAGCAGATGGTCGAGGCCAAGGACTGGCAGCGCATCCGCGACGATGTCGAAGTGAAGCTGTGCCCCGGCGCCAACGGCACCGAGACCTACATCCTGTGTCGGTCCGAGATGCGCAAAGAGAAGGACCGTGCCATCGTTGGCCGTGCCGCCGAGCGACTCTCGCAATGCCTCGAGCGCCTGCGCAAGCGGCTCACCACAGCCAAGAGCAGGGTCGATCGAGATCGTGTCAATCAGCAGATTGGCAGGATGCTGGCCAGACACAGCCGAGCATCGAGGAAGTTCGTCGTCGAAGTCCAGGCCTCTGCCGACAACCCATCGGGCCTCGAGCTGCTCGTGAAGGACAACCTGGCCTGGCAAGAATGGAGCGAGCGGAGCGCTGGGTGCTACCTGCTTCGCACCAACGTCACCGGCTGGACCGAGGAAGAACTCTGGCGCACGTACACGATCCCGGCGAAG
>CAZPOZ010000746.1:0-1789 GCA_964588235.1 uncultured Planctomycetales bacterium | reverse complement strand
GGCTCTCCCGGGAGCACGACGCCTGGCTCTCCGCGCCCCCCGAGGCCGGCGCCGGGGCCGTGCCCGCGGCGAGGCCGGTGGCCTACCTGTGCGCGGAGTTCGCCCTGCACGCCAGCCTGCCGATCTACAGCGGCGGGCTCGGGGTGCTGGCGGGCGACCACCTGAAGGCGGCCAGCGACCTCGGGCTGCCGCTGGTGGCCGTGGGGCTGCTCTACCGCCGCGGCTACTTCCGCCAGCGCCTGGAGGGGGGCGTGGAGCAGGTGGCCGAGGACGACCCCGTGGACCCGCGCCGCCTGCCCCTGGCGCCGGTGCGGCTCGAGGACGGGCGCCCGCTCTCGATCGCGCTCCCGCTGCCCGGCGGGCAGGTGCTGCTGCGAGCGTTCCGGGCCGACGTGGGCCGCGTGGCCCTGTACCTGCTGGACGCCGACCACGAGGAGAACCGCCCGGAGGACCGGGCGATCACGCACTCCCTCTACGGCGGCGACGCGGAGACGCGCCTGCGCCAGGAGCTGGTGCTCGGACGGGGGGGCGTGCGCCTGCTGGACCGGCTGGGCCTGCGGCCCTCGGTGCTGCACGTGAACGAGGGGCACGGCGCCTTCGCGGCCGTCGAGCGCGTGGCCCTGCTCGTGCGCGAGGCGGGCCTGACCTTCGACGAGGCGCTCGAGCTGGTCCGCCGCACGACGGTCTTCACCACGCACACCCCCGTCCCGGCCGGGCACGACCGCTTCTCCGAGGACCTGCTGCGCCGCTACCTCTCCGACGTGCCCGCCTGGCTGGGCATCTCCTGGGAGCGCTTCCTGGCGCTGGGCGCCACGGCCTCCGAGCCCCGGGAGCTGAACATGACCTGGCTGGCCGCGCGGCTGTCCTCGTTCGTCAACGGGGTCTCGCGGCGCCACGCCGAGGTCTCGCGCGCGCTGCTGCGCCCCCTCTCCCCCGGGCTGCTCACGACCGAGGTGCCCGTGGAGGCGATCACCAACGGCGTGCACCTGGAGACCTGGACGGCCCCGGAGCTGGCCCGCCTGCTCGGGGCCGGGCCCGCGGGCGTGGCCGGCGCCGACTTCGCTCGCGCCCCGCAGGTGCCGCTCGAGCGCCTGGCCGAGGCGCGGGCGACGCTGAAGGGACGGCTGGTCGAGCACCTGCGCGCGCGCCTCGCACGGCGCCACGCCGCCTGGAGCGACCCGGCCTGGCTCGTCCAACAGACCCTGGCGGGCCTCGACCCCGAGGCGCTGTGGATCGTCTTCGCCCGGCGCTTCGCCACCTACAAGCGGGCCGAGCTGCTCTTCCGCGACCCCGACCGGCTGCGGGCGCTGCTCGAGCGCCACGGCCTGCCGGTGCGCATCGCGCTGGCCGGCAAGGCGCATCCCCGCGACGGCGAGGGCCGCGAGCGCATCGGGAGGCTGGCCCGCCTGGCGCGCAGCCGGCTGTTCGCCGGCAAGGTGTTCCTGCTCGAGGGCTACGACCTCACCCTGGGGCGCCTGCTCGTGCAGGGCGCCGACGTGTGGCTCAACACGCCCCGCCCGCCCCAGGAGGCCAGCGGCACCTCGGGGATGAAGGCGGCGGCCAACGGCGGGCTCAACCTGAGCACGCCCGACGGCTGGTGGCTCGAGGGCTTCGACGGCGGCAACGGCTGGAGCATCGGCGCCCCGGACGGCGAGACGGAGCCCGAGGCCCGCGACCGGGCCGACGCGGAGGCCCTCTACCGCCTGCTCGAGGACGAGGTGCTGCCGGCCTGGGCCGAGCGCGGGCGCGGCGGCCGGCGGCGCCGCTGGCTGGAGCGCGTGCGCCGCTC
>CAZPOZ010000745.1:0-1804 GCA_964588235.1 uncultured Planctomycetales bacterium | reverse complement strand
CGCTGGGCCAGGGGCAGGAGCCGCTCGTCCACCGCCCGCCGGTAGGCGCGGACGTCCTCGAGCCCGGGCCGCGAGAGCAGGCCCCGTTGGGCGCGGGGGAAGGGCCGCCCGACGGAGTGGTAGTACGAGTTGAACAGGTGATGGAACGCCGGATGGAACGGCGGCGCCTGAGGGTCCACGCGCCGCAGCACGAAGGTCTCGAAGAACCACGTCGTGTGGGCCAGGTGCCAGCGCGTGGGGCTGGCCTCCGGCATCGACTGCAGGCAGGCGTCCTCGGGGGTCAGCGGGGAGGCCAGGCGCTCGGTGGCGGCGCGCACCGCCGCAAGGCGTGCCGCCAGCGCGGGACCGGCCGGCGGGAGGGAGGAGCCGGGCATCGTGCGGATGCTATCCGTCGGGCGCGCGGCCGACCCACACGCCGCGGGGGAGCCCGTCGGGCACCCAGGCCGGCTCGAGCCCGGCGGCGCGGATCGCGCGCTCCATCTCGTCGGCCGGCCAGCAGGCCACGACGTGGCTCTCCACCAGGTGCCGGGTGCCCTCGGCCGTGCCCACGAGGTGGTGCATGTCCAGGCGGCACCGGGACCCCTCCACAACGGTGGTGCTCATGCGCACGAGCTTGAAGCCGGGCTCCTCGATCACGCGCAGCGCGACGTGGCCGGGCTCGATCTGCTCGCGGGCGAACCAGGGCTCGACGAGCGCGACGCCCCCGGGCGAGAGGTGCCGGGCGAAGCTGCGCCAGGCGGCGGCGAGGTCGTCCCAGGTGAGGCAGTAGGCGATCGAGGAGAACAGGCAGGTCACGACGTCGAAGCGCCGGCCGAGGTCCAGCGAACGGTAGTCGCCGCCCGTGAGCGGGACGCCCGGCAGGCGCGCGCTGGCCCGCGAGAGCATCCCGGGCGAGAGGTCGGCGCCGGCCACGTCGAACTCCCCGCGCAGGTGCTCGAGGTGCCGTCCGGTGCCGCAGGCCACGTCGAGCAGCGTGCGGCTGCCGGGGCGCCCGTGTCGGGCCACGAGCGCGGCCACGCGCCGGGCCTCGGCGCCGTAGTCCTTCCAGGCGTAGATGCGGTCGTACCAGTCGATGGAATCGTGGAACATGCGCGGCCGTCCGGGCGGGGAGACGGGGAGGGGCGCCGTGCGCCCTCCCGCCCGGGGCGCAGCGCCTACAGGGTGAGCGCCGTGAACGTGGCCAGCAGGCCGGCCAGCTCGGCCGGATCGGCGAGCCGGGCGCCCGGGCGCAGGGCCTCGGGCGTGAAGCCGCGCTGCTCGAAGCAGGGGCGGCTGAGGTGGAAAATGCTCCCCTGGGCCGCGAGCGCGTCGAGCGCCGCTCCGGCCTCGCGGGGCCAGGGCTCGCGCAGGGTCTCGGCGACGTGGGCCACGCCCAGGCGCACGCCCTCGGCGTGCAGCCAGAGGTCGACGCGGTGCCCCCCCTGGCGCAGGGCCTGGGCCGTGCCCAGGGCCGTGGCGGCCCGGTTGGGGTCTTCCGTGGAGTGCGGGACGAGGATCAGGTACGCGGGCACGCCGCCATCGTATCCCGGCGGGGCCGCGGGCGGACGACCCGGGGACGCACGGTGCCCTCGAGCCCTCCGCCCCGCACCGCCCGGGGGGCCACCGCCCGCTCAGGCCCTCGTCCGCTCAGCGGCGGTCGAGCGGGACGTAGGGGCGCTGCGTCGCCCCGGTATAGACCTGCCGCGGGCGGTTGATGCGCGAGGCGGGATCGTCGCGCATCTCCTTCCAGTGGGCGATCCAGCCGGGCAGGCGGCCCAGGGCGAACATGACCGTGAACATGTCCGTGGGGATGCCCAGCGCGCGG
>CAZPOZ010000744.1:0-1807 GCA_964588235.1 uncultured Planctomycetales bacterium | reverse complement strand
GCGAGAGCTCGCGCTGGCTGCGCAGCAGCGGCGTCTTCTGGTCGAGCGGCTCGCCCGTGTAGGAGAGGAACACGCTGGGGATCGTGAGCGTGGCGCCGCCCTCGTTGAAGACGAGGAAGGCGGGCGAGGTGGGATCCCAGGCGCTGTAGCCGCGCGCCTCGAAGGTGCTGCGGATCCCGCCGCTGGGGAAGGAGGAGGCGTCGGGCTCGGCCTGGATCAGCTGGCTGCCGGAGAAGACCTCGAGCGGCTGGCCCCCGCTCATCGAGAGGAAGGTGTCGTGCTTCTCGGCCGTGGCCCCTGTGAGGGGCTGGAACCAGTGGGTGAAGTGCGTGGCCCCGTGCTCGAGGGCCCAGTCCTTCATCGCGCCCGCCACCACGTCGGCCAGGCCCTGGTCGAGGGGCTCGCTGCGGCGGATCGTGGCCTGGATCGCCTCGAACACGGGGCGCGGCAGGCGCTTGCGCATCGTGTCCAGGCTGAAGGTGTGCTGGCCGAAGGTGGCCGAGGGGAGCGGCGCGCGGCCGGAGGCCTCGCGCGGAGCCGGGGGGATCTCGTGTTGGTGCATGCGCTTGGTGCCCGTGGGGACCATGGGGGGACGCCTCCCTGGAGACGGGCGGGATTCTGCCCGCGCGGTCCGACGGCGCGCGTCGGCTTCCCCTGATGGCCCGATCAGCGGGACGGATGCCCCGCCGGCCCGCCGGCCCCCGCGCCGCCCCCGGCGGGCTCGCCGCCGTAGAGGTAGAGCGCGCGGAAGCCCGCGATGGGCGGCGCCAGGGCCTTCTCCGGGTCGGCGTTCTCGCCCACGACGGGCCCGGTCGCGCGGCCGGCCAGCCAGCGCACCAGGGCCTCCCGGGCCCCCTCCCCGCCCTGGCGCACGGCGTAGACCAGCGGGAGCACGGTCAGGCCGGCCTCCGGCGCCGCGCTCAGGTCGCGCAGCATGCCCTCCACCGGGACCTCGGCCTCCGGCAGGCGCGGATCGAGCAGCAGGCGGTGCGCGAGGCGCTCGCGCACCGTGGCGTCCTCCGGGCCCACGACGTTCCACAGCCAGGTGAGGCCCTCGGCAGCGCGCTTCTCGCCCTGGCCCCAGCGGTGCAGCAGCGCCACCTCGTAGGCGGCCCGGATGGCGCCGAAGCGCTGGCCGCTCTGCTGGGCCATCGCGCGCACGGCCTGCTCCTGGCTCCAGTCGCCGCCGCCGAGCAGGGCGGCCTGCACCATGGCCCGGTCGCGGCGGTCGCTCTCGGTGTCGCCCACGGCGAGGCGCTGCTCGAGCTCGAGCAGCGCCGAGCGGCCCGCGGCGTGCCCGCTGACCCCCAGCGCCCGCAGCGAGAGGATCCAGCGGGGCGGGCGCTCGACGCGCCAGGGGCCGCGGGCCACCTGGGAGAGCAGCGCCACGTCGGCCTCGCGCTCCGGGTACTCGGCCCGGTCCAGCGAGAGCAGCGCGGCGTTCACCTCCCAGTCGATCGTCGGGGCGCCCTGGCGGCGCTCGGCCTCGGCCCGCCGCCGGCAGGCGGCCGCCACGACGGCGCGGGCCTCGACTTCGCGCAGCCCCTGGCTGCGGCGCATGAGGGCGTAGACGGTCTCCACCGGCTCCGTGGCCAGCTGGCCCTCGATGAAGGCCCGCGCGCGCGCGTTGCCCCCCTCCAGGAGCGCAAGCAGGCACTGCACGTACGTGGGCGAGGACCGGGTGAGCTGCTCGTCCTCCCAGCCCAGGGTCAGCAGGGCCTCCTCGGCGAAGGCGCGCACCGCCGCCGCCGGCAGGGGCCGCTCGAGGTCGGCCCAGCGCACGCGCACGGCCTGCGCCGGGTCGCGG
>CAZPOZ010000743.1:0-1813 GCA_964588235.1 uncultured Planctomycetales bacterium | reverse complement strand
CGCGTGCTGCTGGCCCGGGCCCTGGCGGCCGATCCCGACCTGCTGCTGCTCGACGAGCCCACGAACCACCTGGACCTGCCGACGATCGACTGGCTGGAACGGCACCTCGTGGAGCGCGGCGACGGCGGGCGGAAGGGCGCGCTCCTGTTCGTCACGCACGACCGCGCCTTCCTCCGGCGGCTGGCCACGCGCATCCTGGAGATCGACCGCGGTCGTCTGACCTCCTGGCCGGGCGACTACGCCAACTACCTGCGGCGGCAGGAGGAGCGCGCCGCAGCCGAGGAGCGCCAGCGCGAGCAGGCCGACCGGCGGCTGGCGCACGAGGAGGTCTGGATCCGCAAGGGGCTCAAGGCGCAGCGCAAGCGCAGCGAGGCGCGCGTGCGCGAGCTGGAGCGGCTGCGCGAGGAGCGCCGTCAGCGGCGCGACCCGACGGGCCAGGTGCGGCTCTCGATCACGGAGGCCGAGCGCTCGGGCCGGCTGGTCCTGGACGCGCGGGGGCTGGCCGTGGGCCACGGCGGGAACGCGGTCGTGAAGGACCTCGACCTCACCCTGCTGCGGGGCGACCGCCTGGGCCTGCTGGGCCGCAACGGCTCGGGCAAGACGACGCTGCTGCGCACCCTGCTCGGCGAGCTCCCGCCGCTCGCCGGCACGCTGCGCCACGGGACGAACCTCGCGCCCGTGTGGTTCGACCCGCTGCACGCGGGCCTGGATCCCGAGGCGACCGTGGTGGACAGCGTGACCGACGGGGCCACCTTCGTGGAGATCGACGGTCGCCGCAAGCACGTGATCGGCTACCTCGCCGACTTCCTGTTCCCCGCCGACCGCGTGCGCCAGCCCGTGAAGAACCTCTCGGGCGGGGAGCGCAACCGCCTGCTGTTGGCGCGGCTGTTCGCGCGGCCGAGCAACCTGCTGGTGCTGGACGAGCCGACGAACGACCTGGACGCCGAGACGCTGGAGCTGCTGGAGGACGCGCTGCTCGGCTACCCCGGTACGATCCTGGTGGTGAGCCACGACCGCGACTTCCTCGACGAGGTGGTGACGGGCCTGCTGGTGTTCGAGGGGCGGGGGCGCGTGCGCGAGGTGGTGGGCGGCTACCGCGACTGGCTGACGCAGGGGGGCTCGCTCGACGTGCTGGTGGAGCCCGAGGCGCCGGCCGCCCCGCCGGCGGCGCCGGAGCGGGCGGCGCCCGCGCGGCGGTCCAACCGTGACCGGCGCGAGCTCGAGCGGCTCGAGAAGCAGATCGCGACGCTGGAGGCCGAGCAGCGCGCGCTCCACGCGGCGATGGAGGATCCGGCCTTCTGGACCGGCGATCCGGCGCTGCGTGCGAGCACCCAGGCGCGCTCGGCGGCCCTGCCGGCCGAGCTGGAGGCCGCCTTCGAGCGTTGGGCCGCCCTCCAGGAGTGAGGCGCGGGCCGGCGATCGGGCTCCGCGGGCCCGGCCGCGTCCCCGCGGCCGGACGGAGGGCACGTCGCGCCTCGAGGCTCCGTTGCCCTGGAGGAGCCTGGAGGTCGAGCTGACGCCCCGGGAGGGCAGGCTCGACCTCGCCCTGCGCGAGAACGAGGCCGGCCCGCTCGACGTCGTCTTCAAGGCCGTCGCGTTCGCCGTCGGGATCCCGCTCGTCGCCGTCGGGTTCTGGTGGCTCCTCACCCACGACGACGGCTGGAGCTTCCCCGTCATGGCCACCAAGTTAGGGGTAGGGCCCGTCGGAGGGCGAGACCTCTCTTGCGGAAGGGCCTATGGATGGCCTCTGCGGGCCGCGCCCAAGCAACCGGCGCGCTGGGCCGGTAGCGGAAGGCCGATGACGACGACGACG
>CAZPOZ010000742.1:0-1822 GCA_964588235.1 uncultured Planctomycetales bacterium | reverse complement strand
CTAGCAGCCTGTCGGAGTAGTCGGACTTGGCGCTGTGGAGTGACCTTCCCGTCACCGATACTCCGGGCATGAACAGCGACGCGGCAGGCGGTGGGCTCTTCGAGGGGGAGGGTCCGACGGAGGCCGCCGCCGGCTCGGCTGGGTCAGGGAGCCCGCCGCGGGCTGCGGGTTCGCGCAAGGAGGTGTTCCGGGCGTGGGAGGTCGAGCAGGGGGAGTTGTTCCCGGCGACCGCCGTGGACCTCCTGCCGGCGGGGCACCTCGTCCACCTGGTTCGCCGCATCGTGAGGGAGGAGCTCGACCTTGCGGGGGTCTACGCCCGGTACACATCGTCCAAGGGGCAGCCGCCGTATCACCCGGGCCTGATGACGGCGCTCCTGCTCTACGGGTACTGCCGGGGGGTCTACAGCTCGCGGCGCCTGCAGATCGCCTGCGAGGAGCGGCTGGACTTCCGGGCGCTGGTGGGCTCGGAGCGCCCCGACCACAGCACGATCGCGCAGTTCCGCAAGGACCACGTCGAGGCGCTCTCGGGCCTGTTCGTGCAGGTGCTCTCCTTATGCCGCGAGGCGGGCATGGTGAGGCTGGGGCACGTGGCCCTGGACGGCACGAAGGTGAAGGCCAACGCGTCCAAGCACGCGGCCATGAGCTACAAGCGGATGAAGGAGGCGGAGCCCGAACTGGCCCAGGAGGTCGAGTCGTGGATGGAGCGGTCGCGCAAGGACGACGAGGCGGAAGACGCCGAGCACGGCCCGGACAAGCGAGGTGACGAGATCCCGCCCCACATCGAGGAGAAGGTCCGCAAGCTCGCGAAGATGCGCGCCGCGGCAGCCCGTCTGGAGGACGAGGCGCAGGCGGAGGCCGAGCGGGTGGCGGCGGAGCGGGCGGCGAAGGAAGCGGAGCGCGGCAGCCGCGTCTCTGGGCCGGTCCCGCGCGCCCTGGAGGGCAAGCCCGAGGAGCGCGCCCAGTGCAACTTCACGGACCCGGAGAGCCGGATCATGAAGACGGCGGACGGCTTCGAGCAGGCCTACAACGCTCAGGCCGCCGTGGACGCCGACAGCCAGGTGATCGTGGCCTACGGCGTCGCGACCGAGCAGAACGACGGCGGGCAGCTCGTGCCGATGGTCGACCAGGTCGAGGCGAACATGGGCGCCAAGCCGCAGCAGGTCTCGGCGGATGCGGGGTTCTGCTCGGAGACCAACCTCGGAGCGCTCGAAGACCGCGGGATCGACGCCTACGTCGCCACAGGCCGCCAGAAGCACGGGACGCCCAGCGCGACGGGTGCAAGGGAGAGGCCCCTGGGCTCCAAGGTTGCCGCCATGCGGGAGAAGCTCAGGGCCGGCGGTTACGAGAGCCCGTACCGGCTCCGCAAGCAGACCGTGGAGCCCGTCTTCGGCCAGATCAAGGAGGCCCGGGGGTTCCGGGCCTTCCTGCGGCGCGGCCTGCGCGCGGTCCGCGGAGAGTGGGCGCTGGTCTGTACCGCGCACAATCTCCTCAAGCTCGCCCGCGCGGGGATGACGGCCGCCGCCGCGACGGCGTAGGCCCCCGGGAGAGGCCGAGACCTGGCCCACGGCCGCCCTATCGCAAGGCGCCGCGCTGCGATCCCGCCGACTCACCGACGGCGGCCAATCCCGGACCGCTGCGACCCTTTGGAAGGGGCCCCGCTCGAACTTGCTCCGAAATGGCCCTTCCCGCGCTCCGGGCCGGCTGCCGGGCACTTCCCCGACAGGCTGCTAGTGCTACGAGTCGCAAGTTCGAACCGGGATCGTGCGACGCGCTGGGCTGGGGGCGCTCAGGCCCGCATCGGCTCGTACCGTAGGCCGGCGCG
>CAZPOZ010000741.1:0-1823 GCA_964588235.1 uncultured Planctomycetales bacterium | reverse complement strand
TCCTCGTACGCCACCGGCACCTTCAGCCGCGCCGCCTCGTCCTTCTGCGCCTGCGTCACCCGCGCCCACGACGGCACCACCTGCACCTCCGGCTTGGGCGCCGGCGTCTCGAAGGTCACCGCGAGGGTCCCCTGCTTGCGCACCACGCTCGACGACGTGCGCACCTCGTAGGGCACCTCCGTCGTCCCGGGCGCGCTGCGCGCCACCGTCACCTCGAAGGCACCGGGCTTGGCGGCCGCCTCCTTCCCGTCCACCAGCAGCCGGTCGCCTGAACGCCCCGACGTGAAGATGCCCCGCACCCGCAGCGGCCGCGGCGGGCCCCCCGCCACCGCCTCGCCCTCCGGGCCTGCGCCCGTCACCTGCACCACCGGCTCCGCATCCCACAGCCGCACGTACTCCGTCAGCGCCTCCGCCTTGCTCAGCGGCACGTCCGCCGCCTTCGCCTTCGTTAGCGCCGCCTTCACCCCCTCGCCGTCCTCCTTCGCCCGCGCCGCCTCCGCCTCCCTCAGCGCCGCTGCCCACGACGCCTCGCGCCTCAGCCGCCGCACCACCGCCTCCGAACGGTTGCCCGCGCCGTCCGTGGCCACCAGCCTCACCACCCGCTCCTCGTCCACCCCCAACGACACCTCGTGCGTGAAGGCACCCGAGGAGTCCAGCGCCACCACCGCCTCGCCGTCCTTCAGCACCACCGCGCCCAACGGCCCCCCGGCTTCGTTCACCCTGCCTGCCACCCGCACCTTGGCCGAGGTCGTCGTGAGGTCCGTCCCCGGCTCGCTCACCTGCACCTGAGGCGCCTGCACGTCGGGCACCGGTGCGGGCGCGGGGGCGGGGGTCGGCGCGGGCGCAGGCGCCGGCGCGGCGGGGCCGGGCAGCCGTTCGACCGGCCGGTCACGGTCCTGGGTGGGCCCGCCCAGCAGCCCGGGGAGCACGGCGTACCCCACTCCGCCCAGCGTCACCACCGCCAGCAGCAGCAGCGGCCAGCGCCGGCCCCGGCGCGCCTCCGCCGCCCCGCGCTTCGCCGGGCCCGCGGCCTTCACCCGGGCCGCCACGTCCGTCGCCGCGAGCTTCGTCGGCGCCGCCGCTCCACGGGGTCCCGAGGGAGCGTTCACGCCCGTGCCTGCGTCCAGGGCTGCTGCGAAGGCCTCCACGAAGGCCGTGCAGGTGGCGTAGCGCTCCTCCGCCTCCCTCGACAGCGCCCGCGCCACCGCCGCCGCGCAGGCCGGCGGCGCGTGCGGCGCCAGCCGGTCCACGGGCACCAGCTGCTTGCGTACAGAGGCCCGGCCCTCGAACCCCGCGGCCGGGCTGCCCCCCGTCGTCGCGTACTGCGGACGGCTGCCGGTCAGCGCGTGGTAGAGCGTGGCCGCCAGCGAGAACTGGTCCGCACGGCCGTCGGGCTCGGCGTCCTCCAGCAGCTGCTCGGGCGCCATGTAGCCCGGCGTGCCGATCCCCGTGTTCACCTTGCCCGTCGTGGCCCACTGCGCCGCCAGCTCCTTCACGATGCCGAAGTCCGACAGGTAGGCCTGCGGCGGCTCGCCGTCAGGCCCCCCCGGCGGTCGGTCGAAGAGCAGGTTCTCCGGCTTCACGTCCCGGTGCAGCACCCCCCGGCGGTGCAGGCGGTCCAGCGCCTGCGCGATGGGCCTGAGCCACGCCAGCGCCTCCCCTGGCGCCTGAGGCCCCGCGCGCAGCAGGTCGGCCAGGCTGCCCCCCGCCATGTGACGCATCACGTAGTAGGGCGTGCCCTCGTGCACCCCCTGGTCCAGGATCGGCACGACGTGCGGGATGTCGTCCAGGCGCGTCAGGCCCTCGATCTCCTTCCCGAACCG
>CAZPOZ010000740.1:0-1834 GCA_964588235.1 uncultured Planctomycetales bacterium | reverse complement strand
CTGGCGGCCCATGGACGACCTCGTCGCCGCCCCGGACGGCGGCGGAGCCAGCCTACCGGCGCCACGTGCCGCCGTCGCCTCGCGTTCGCGCGCTCCACGGGGTCGGCGGGGCCCGCCCGACCCCCAACGCCACCAGGCCCGGCGGCGCGAGGCGCGTGCGGCCCGCTGGAGCCGGGCGCTCAGGGCGCGGCCGGCACCTCGACCCAGAACCAGCCGCGCAGGTCGCCTTCGGCGAAGCCCGTGGCCTGGTCCGACGGGTAGTCGCGCTCGAGGGCCTCGCGCGCCGCCGGCGCCAGCGCCTCTGGGGCCCCGTGGCAGGCGAGGCAGGCCGCCTGGACACGGATGGGGTGCAGGGCCGCCAGGCGCCCGTCGGCGTGCGCCAGGACCAGCGGTGCCTCGCGCCGCGTGGCCACGGCGCGCTCGGCCCACTCGGGCACGGCGTTGCTGCGGTTGCGCAGCCGGTGCGAGGTGCGGCCCAGGCTCAGGCCCTGCTCGCGGCCCACCTCCGCGGCGATCCGCGGCGCCTCGCTGCGGCAGACGCCGATGGCGGCGCCCGGGCCGCCCTCGCGCAGCGCGCCTTGCAGCCGCGTGAGCAGCCGCGAGGCCAGGGACTCGCGCGCCTTCGTGGCCCGGGCCGCCTGCGCCTGCTGGGCGGGGCTCAGGCGGGCCGGGTCGAGCTCGGTCCACGAGGAGGCCGGCGGCGGCCCCGGCGGCGGCTCGGGCGCACGCTCGCCGCAGGCGGCGAGCAGCAGTGCGGAGAGGGTCCAGGCGAGGGGGGCTGCGCGCATCGGTCGCCTCCGGTGACCCGCCCATTGTGCGGCCGAACGGACGGGCTGGTGACGCTCGGGCGACAGCACGTCGGCATCCTGCGCGCGTCTCGTCCACGGAGGCTCATGCGCGCGCGCGTGCTCGGTCTCGCCGCCCTGCTCGCCGCCAGCGCCGCCTGGGCGTGGCGGACCTGGGCACGACACGCGGCGCCAACGCCCGCCACGCCCCGGGGGGCGGCGCCGGCCGCCGCCGCGGGCCCGACACTCACGGGACGCGCGCCTGAGGCCGAGGGAGGCGCGCCCGCGACGTCCGAGCCTCCCCCGGCGCCCGCGGCGCCCCCCGCGGCGGGCGAGACCCCGGGGACGGCGCCGCAGCCGCTGGGCTGGCTCCTCACCCGCCTGCGCGCCGAGGTCGTGCCTGCGGCCTGGGACGACCCGGCGAACGCCCTGGCGAGCGTCGGACCGGGGCATCTGCTCGTGCGCGCGCCGCCGGTGCTCCAGGACGAGGTCGGCGCCTTCCTCGACGACCTGCGTCGGCAGGCGCTTGAACGGGTTCTCGAGCAGTCCGGGGAGGCGGCCGGGCCGCCGGAGGCGAGCGCACCCGACCCGCTCCCGGCCGACCCCGTGGAGCGCCCGGAGGGACGCGAGCAGCTGCGCGCGCTGTTCCGCCGGATGCGCACGCAGTGGCTGCGCCTGCGGGACGCACTCGAGGCGCGCGCCCGCGGCGAGGTCGCCACGACCCGGCGCCTGCTCGGCGACGTGCTGGCGGAGGAGCCCGACCACGAGGCGGCCCGGGCCTACCTGGCCGCGCTGGACGCCCCGGCGCCGCCCGCGGCGACGACCGTCCCCGATCCGGACGCGGGCGGCCTCGAGGTCGATCGGACGCCGCTGGGCCGGGCCGAGGCGCTCGCCGGGCAGCTCGGCCCCGGGAGGCTGGCGGGCTGGGCCGAGCGCTGGCCCAGCGCGGCGACCCGCGGGGCCCTCGCGCGGGCGCGGCACCGGGCCGCCCTGCCCGGCTACGCGCTCGTGGGCGACACGACGGCGCAGGGGCAGCCCGCGGTGCTGTA
>CAZPOZ010000739.1:0-1837 GCA_964588235.1 uncultured Planctomycetales bacterium | reverse complement strand
CGGTGAAGGTGAGCGCGGCCACGCGGCGCGGGGCGAGCCCGTGGACCCGGACGTGCTCGAGGAAGCGCGCGGTCAGCACGCGCGTCTTGCCGGAGCCGGCCCCGGCCGTGACGCACACGTCGCCCAGCGGCGCCGTCACGGCCGCGGCCTGCTCGCGCGAGAGCGGCAGCCCCGGGCTCACGGCCAGGGCCACCACGTGGGAGCCCCGGCCCTCCGCGGGGCGGGACGCCTCCCGCGAAGCGGCCTACCGCTGGCCCCTGAGGGCCGTGCCCGAGGAGCCGGCGCGCTGGGCCGGTAGCGGAAGGCCGATGACGACGACGACGCGCCTGCGGCCTGCGCGAGGAGGAGGAAGCGGCCTGAGCGCCCGGCTCCAGCGCGCCGCACGCGCCTCGCTTCGCCCCTCGGCGTGGCGGTGGGGCTCACGGCGCGCCCTCCTCGGCCGACCCGCCCTCGCCGGGGCCCCCGCGGTCGCCGCTCCCCGCGCCGCGCGCCCCCCCCGGGGGCGCGAGCGCGCGCCGGAGCCAGGCGCGGTCGGGTCGGCAGGCCTCGGCCACGGGGCAGTCCGCGCAGGCCGCCTCGTCGCGGGGCGCCAGCGCGTGGTCCCCGGCCCGGAGGCGGGCGACCGTCTCGGCGGCCAGGCGGCCGGCGGCCTCCAGGCGCGCGCGCAGCTCCTCCGGGGCGAGCAGGCGCGGGGCGTGCTGCTCGCGCCGGGGGGCGAGCGAGGCGGCCACGTCGTCGCGGACCAGGCCCACGCGCGAGCGTCGGAGGGCCGAGACCCACTCCAGCCCGACGACCTCGTAGCCGGCCTCGAGCTCCACGGCGAGCGCGTAGAGCAGCAGCTGCAGGTCGGTGCCGGCCTCGGCGGCCCGGGCGTGCCGGATCGGCGCCGTCGCGCCGAGCTTGTAGTCGACCACCAGGGCCTGGCGGCCGCTCACGTCCAGGCGGTCCAGGCGCCCCTCGAGGCGGAACGCGCCGCCCCCCGAGCCCAACGGCACGCCGCGGCCGTCGGCGCCCAGGCGCCGCTCGAGCCAGCCCGTCAGCGGCCGGAAGGGCCCGGCGGTGGCGGCCTCGCGCTCGCGGAGCAGGGACACGGCGCGCGCCGTCTCCTCGGCCGCGAAGCGCGCCGCCGCGCCGCGCAGCGGGATCTCCCTGAGCACCGCCGCGGCGACCTCCTCGGCCGGCTCCGCCGGGGCGAGCAGCGCGCGGCGGAAGGCGGCGTGCAGCACCGAGCCCAGGTCGGCGGCGCCGAACCCGGGCCCCCCCAGCGGCGTCTCCTCGTCGGGCACGCCCACGACCCGCGTGAGGAAGTGGCGCTGCGGGCAGGACAGGGCCGCCTCCAGCGCGGAGGCCGACAGGCGCTCGACGGCGGCCGCCTGCCGCGGCCGGGCCTCGGGGGGCAGGGGGTCGGCGACGCGCCGGCGCCAGCGCGCCGCGCGTCGGAGGAGGTCGGGGACCAGCCGGGTCCGCAGCGCGGCGGCCAACGCGCGCTCGGCGGGCGGCAGGGAGAGGCGCAGGGCGGCGGCGGACCAGGCGCCCAGGTCGGCCAGGCCGACGGCCTCGGCCAGGGCCGGCACGCCCGGGGCCGGGCCCGGCTCCGGCGCGCGCTCGCCGAGGTCGAGGCAGCGCCGGATCTCGGTCAGCAGCGGCGAGGGCGGCAGCTCGTCGCCCTCCGGCGTCCGCGCGGGGCGCACGAGCACGAGCCGGCGGGCCGCGCGCGTGAGCAGCGAGGTCAGGCGCCGGCGCTCGCGCTCGACGTGGGCCGCGCTCGTGGGCAGGGGCAGGCCGTCGGCGGCCAGCCGCTCGCGGGCCTCGTCGGGGAGCAGGGGGTCGTCCACGG
>CAZPOZ010000738.1:0-1839 GCA_964588235.1 uncultured Planctomycetales bacterium | reverse complement strand
CGAGGCTGCGGGCGCCGGCGGAGGCAGCAGGTCCACGGCCGCCAGCCCCAGCGGCCCGAGCCAGCGGTCGGCGAAGGGCGGCGCGGCCTCCTGCGGCCGTCCCGCGGCCAGCAGCAGCGTCACGCTGAGGAACCCGCCGCCGTGGGCGCGCGGACCGACGATCAGGGCCTCGAGGAAGGGGCCGCGGTGCACCTGCACGCCGCCGCTGCGGAAGGAGCGCTCCCAGGGCGACGGCGCCGGCAGGGGCCGCGCGGGGAGCGGCCGGCCGTCCCAGGCCTCGGTCCCACCGGGGTCCTCCCAGAGCAGGCCGTCCACGCCGCAGTCCCGGCGCAGGTCGGCCAGCCGCTCGAAGGCCGTGGCCGCGGGCAGGCCGGCCAGGGGCGGCGCGGCCGCGAAGGCCCGTTCCGCCCGGGCCAGCAGCGCCGCGAGGTCGTCGCGCACGGCGCGCGCGCCGTCGCGCGCCCGCGCCGCGCGCTCGGCCACGACCTCGTCCGCGGCGACCCCGTCCGCCGGACCGGAGCAGCCGGCCGGCAGCAGCGCGGCCAGCCCGAGCAGGGCCAGCGCCGGGAGCCGGGCCCGGCGCGCCCGCAGGCCACTGAGAGGGGAGCGGCGGATGCTCCTCGACCTCTCAGCGGGCCGACTCGACCAACGAGTGCAGCGCCAGCGCGCCGGCCGCGTCGCGCCGCAAGGTGATCGTCAGGCGCGTGGTCGCCGGATCGCCCGCCTTGAGGCGCCGCGTGTAGTCGTAGGCCCGCACGAGGCCGTCGGGGGCCTGGCCCTCGCGCACCTTCAGGCTCGCCGCGCCGACCTGCTCGAAGTAGGAGGCCAGCACGCGCAGGGCCTGTTCGCGCTTCATGGGCTCGGCCTTCGCGGGCAGCCCGAGCAGGGAGACGGTGAGCGTGCCCTGCGGGGCCATGCACGCCACCAGGGCCGGGGCCGAGCGGCTCTCCAGGGCCCGCTGCACGCGCTCGAAGGCCTCGGTGCAGGCGCGCTCCTCGGCCGGGCCCGCGGCCGCCGGACGCGGGGCCAGGGTCAGCGTCGGGGCGAGCGCTCCGAGCAGGGCCAGCGCGAGGCGGGACGGACCGGGCATGGGCGCTCCAGCGGGCCCTCAGCAAAGCCGGGTCCGGCGTCGGGCGCCAGGGGCCACCCCGCGCGGGCGGGGCTCCACGGGGTCCCGCGCGCCGGCCTGTCCCCCGCGGGGGACGCCCCGGCGTCCCCGCCCGGGGACCCTACTTCAGGCCGTAGCGCTCGATCTTCTTGTAGAGGTGGCTGCGCTGCATGCCGAGCGACTCGGCCGTGCGCTTCACGTTCCAGCCGTTCTCGGCCAGGCGCTGCTGCAGGAACAGCTTCTCCGCCAGGTCCTGGAACTCGGCGAAGGTCTTGCAGGTGCGGAACAGGTCGGCCGGGCCGCTGCCCGCCCCGCCCCCGGCCGGCGCCGCGGAGGGCCCGGCCAGCCGCTCCAGGTCGGCCGCCTCCAGCGTGGGGCCGTCGCACAGGATCGCGGCGCGCTCCATCAGGTTCTTCAGCTGCCGCACGTTGCCCGGCCACTCCTGCCGGCCGAGCCACTGCACGGCGCCCGGGGAGAGCCGCAGCGGGGCGCGGCCCAGGTCGTTCGAGCTGCGCTCCACGAACGCGGAGGCCAGCGTGCCCACGTCGTCCAGCCGCTCGCGCAGCGCGGGCACCCGCAACGGCACGACGGCCAGGCGGTAGTAGAGGTCCTCGCGGAAGGTGCCCTCCGCCACGGCGGCCTTGAGGTCCTTGTTCGTCGCGGCCACCAGGCGCACGTCCACCGCGATGGGCTCGGCGCCGCCCACGCGCTGCACCTTCTGCTCCTCGATC
>CAZPOZ010000737.1:0-1854 GCA_964588235.1 uncultured Planctomycetales bacterium | reverse complement strand
ATCGGGGTCGCGGTACAGGTGGTAGAGCTTGGAGCGGTAGCTCTTGGCATCCGGCAGCGCATCGTCACGGATCACCACGCGCGGCGTTTTCACCAGCCCGGCTTCGATGGCGTCGGTCAGGCCGAAGTCGCTGACGATCCAGCTGAAGAGGCCTTCCTCGCTGTTGGTCTTGCCGGTGGGCGCGAACGGCGTGGCCGACAGGTCGAAGCAGCGGCCGATGCGCCGCGTGTGGTGGATGCGGTCCAGGCCCTCGATCCAGCGAGTGGCCTCGTCCAGGTCCAGGCCCAGGCGCTCCGCGTCCGCCTTGCTGATCTTCACATCCGCCGGCTTGCGGTAAGCGTGATGCGCCTCGTCGTTGATCACCACGATGTCGCGGTGCTGCGCCAGGCGGCCCAGCACGCGGCGCGTGTAGACCTCGTCGGTCTCGCGCCCCTTCTTCACCACCGATCGATCCAGCTCCTTGGCCGGCATCAGCGTGTGCCAGTTCTCCACCAGCACCTCGGCCTGGTTCAGCTTCTGGCGCAGCGATTCGGACGGACAGGTGGAGAACTCGTCGTACGCATTGGCGGGGTTGCCTGGCAGCAGCACCTGCAGGCGCTCCTTCACGGTGAGGCCCGGCGCCACGATGAAGATGGCGCGCGAGAAGTCTCGCGGCCGCTTCGGGTAGGTCACCGCGTTCAGCACCTGCCAGGTGATGATCATCGCCATCACCGTGGTCTTGCCCGAACCGGTGGCCATCTTGCTGCACACCCGCTCCCAGGGCCCGCCATCGCCTTGCAGGAACACCCCCTGGCGGTAGGCATCGGCTGCCTCCACCCACCAGATCAGCGTCTCGATGGCCTCCAACTGGCAGAAGTAGAACGGGTGCTGGCGCGCGCCCTGGTCTTGCCAATGGGCCAGCAGCTGGCGGGTGACCGCGGTGATGCCCGGGTAGTCGTCGGCGCGCCAGCGCTCGATGCGCTGGCGGATCTCGTTCACCTGCTCCAGCGTCTCGACGCGGCGCGTGTTGTTGCGCACGTCGTAGATCTCGTAGCTGGCCGGCCGGCGTTCTTCCACCAGCGTCAGCGTGCCGTCGCGCTGCGGCTGCCAGTGCCGGCGCGGTGCCTCGAAGGGCGAGTTGATGATGACGTTGCCGGGTGTCTTCATGCCGACACCTCGGGCAGGGTGGTCGGCACGGGCGGGCAGACCCGGCGCAGTTCGGCGAAGTCACCGTTGGCCCGCCCCGCGATCTCGCTCCAGGCGCGGGCAAAGGCCGGGCGCTTCAGGTTCGTGCGGATGCCTTGTTCCCAGAACGCCCAGGTTTCGTCGCTGATCCGTCCCTGGTCATGCAGGAAGACCTGGCTGTTGCACAGGTCGAAGTAGCGATAGAACTCGTCGAGCTTCTCGCGGTGCAGCTCGTCGCTGATGGGTTCGCCCAGCAGCGCGGGCAGCGGCAGCGTCGAGGCCAGCTCTCGATACTCACGCACCAGGGCATCTTCGAAGCTGGTCATGCCCTGCTTGTGCATGTGCCACAGCTGCCAGGCGGCCACGATGGCCGCCATGGCCGTGAATACGCCGCCGACGCCGCCCCCCAGTGCGGCCCAGTCCTGCCACGTCATGCCCCGGCTCCCGAGGGCGATGCCGTCAGCGGCAGGATCTTGAGCGACTCGATGCCCCGGTCATCGACGATCTTCACTGCCGCCTTGCCGTTCTTGCCGGCCTCGAAGGGCAGCGACACCGTGCCGTGGAACTGCTCCAGCAGCGCTTCATCCAGCTCGGCACGGATGCTCTTCTTCAGCTTGCGCCAGCCCTCGTCCTTGCCCGCCATGGGGACGAACACCTGGTGCGGGACGAGGCTGCGGCCGTCGTAGTCGG
>CAZPOZ010000736.1:0-1854 GCA_964588235.1 uncultured Planctomycetales bacterium | reverse complement strand
CCGGGCCGACGGTCTCCACGCGCGCGGGCGTGCGGGCCGGGGCGGGGGCGGGCAGGGCCGGTCGCGCCGGCGGCGCCCCGGGGGAGGCCGGGGCGCCCGGCGACGGGAGCCAGCCGCGTCGGGCCTGCGCCCGCACGAAGGCGCGACGCGCGCCGCCGGGCAGCAGCACGATCAGCCCGTACACGCCCAGCGCCGTGCCCAGGGGGAACAGCAGCAGCAGCAACCCGCTCACCACCAGCTGCGCCTCGCGCGAGCCGGGCAGGTAGGCCTTGAGCCGGCGGGCCTGCTTGAGGAGCAGCACGCCGCCGACCCCCAGCAGCAGGCCGAGGGGCGCGAACGCCAGGCCCACCCGGCCCGAGGCCAGCAGCAGGCCGCCCACTGGCAGGAAGAGCGAGGCGATCAGCAGCCAGCCGGCGACGCGGTCCAGGGTGGCGAGCGCCGCCACGTGGTTGAGCAGCCGCGCGTCGGCCAGGATCGCGCGCTCGTCGGCCTCGACCTCGTGGAGCGGCCGCGTCGGGGCGGGGGCTCCGCCCGGTGACGGCGCGGCCAGCGCCGCCCGCAGCGCGTCGGCGAAGGCCTCCGCCGAGCCCGGGCGGTCGCCCGGCTCGGGGGCCAGCGCCTGGTGGATCACCGCGTCCACGGCCGGCGGCAGCCCCGCGGCCAGCGCGCTCGCCGGCGGGAAGCGCCCGACCGGGAGCCGGCCCGTGAGCATCTCGTAGAGCAGCACGCCCAGCGCGAAGACGTCGGCGCGCCCGTCCACGTCGGCGCCGCGGCGCTGCTCGGGCGCCATGTACTCGTAGGTGCCCAGGATCACGTCCGTGCGCGTGAGACGCGTCGTGGCCTCCGGCGCGTCCTCGCGCGCCAGGCGCAGCAGCCCGAAGTCGGCCAGCCGCACGCGGCCGTCCTCGCCCAACAGCACGTTCTCGGGCTTCAGATCCCGGTGCACGACGCCGCGCCCGTGCGCGTAGGCCAGCGCCGAGGCGATCTCGCCGGCGATCCGTCCGGCCTCGGCCGCGGGGAGGGGCCCTCGCTCGAGCCGCCGGCGCAGGTTCTCGCCGCGCACGTAGGACATGGCGAACCAGAGCCGGCCCCCGTCCTCGCCCTGGTCGAGCACCTCCACCAGGTGCGGGTGGGTGAGCGAGGCCAGCACCTTGGCCTCGCGGCGGAAGCGGCGGGCGAACGAGGCGTCGGCCGCCAGCGCGTCGGAGAGCACCTTGAGCGCCACGCGGCGCGGGCCCCCGGCCTCGCGGGCCTCGTACACGCGCCCCATGCCGCCGCGGCCCAGCAGGCGCTCCAGGCGCCAGCGGCCGACCTGGGCGCCGACGAGGGCGTCGGAGGCCTCGCCCGCCTCGGGCCCGGCGGGCAGGCCGGCCGCGTCGCCAAGCGCCGCCACCGTCGGCAGCGCGAGGCCCGACACCGGGGTCCCGCAGCCGGTGCAGGTGCCGCTGGTCGCTCCGGCCGCCAGCGTCACGGCGCGGCGGCAGCGGGTGCAGTGGACGGTCCAGGTGCTGATCGCTCGACCTCCCGGGGGCTGGAGCGTGGCCTCGGCCATGGCGGGACCCTGTCAAGTCCCGTGCCGTCGGCGCTCCGAGAGCCCTGGGCTGCAACCCGTTTCAGGATAAGGGCTTGCAGGGGGGGCGTTGCGGGAGGCCCGGACGGCCTCCGAGCCGTTGAACGAAACGTTCGGTCGCGCGCTGAACGGAGCGTTCAGCCGCCGGGGGGCGGGGCCGGGGGCTCCAGGCCGTACTCGCGCAGCTTGCGGGTGAGCGTGGGCCAGGAGACGCCCAGCAGGCGCGCGGCCGCGCCCTTGCGCCCCCCGGTGCGCGCCAGCGCGGCCCGCACGGCGCGCTCCTC
>CAZPOZ010000735.1:0-1861 GCA_964588235.1 uncultured Planctomycetales bacterium | reverse complement strand
GCATCACCTGCCACCCGCCGCCGCACTACACCAGCCGCAGCCGGGCCGAGGTGGGCACGCGCACGCCCGCCGACGATGCCGAGGCCTTCGACGTGCCGCACCTGACCGGCATCGGCAGCAAGGCGCCCTACCTGCACGACGGCCGGGCGCTGACGCTGGAGGAGATCTGGACCCTGCCGGGGGTCGGCGACCGGCACGGCGTCGTGACCGACCTCTCCAAGGCCGACCTGAACGACCTGGTCGCGTTCCTCAAGGGGCTGTGAGCATGCCGTCCAACCTCCGCCTGCCCTCCGCCCTCCTGGCCCTCGCCCTGGGGGCCGCCGCGGCGCCGGCGCTGCTGCGCGCGCCCGCGCCCTCGCAGGCGGGCGCGGAGCCCCGGGCCCCGGCGGCGGCTGTCCCGGCGCGTCCCGACCCCTGGCGCGCCCCCGCCGAGCCGACGCGCTGGGCCACGCGCTACGCGCGCTTCGAGTCGTTCACGACCGCGCACGGCCTGCCGTCCGACCGCGTCACCTGCGTGCTGGCCGAGGGCGACCGCCTCGCGGTCGGCACGGAGGCGGGGCTGGCCCTGGGCCGCCCCGGGGCCTTCCAGCGCTTCGGCCCGGAGCAGGGCCTGCCCCACGCCTACGTCACGGCCCTCGTGCGCGCGCCGCGGGGCGGCGACCTGTGGATCGGCACCCTGGGCGGGCTGGCGCGGCTCTCCGACGGCGAGCTCACGGCGTTCACGCAGCTGGACAGCGGCCTGGCCAACGACGTGGTCTACCACCTGGCGGCCGAGGGCTCCCTCGTGTGGGCCGCCACCGCCTCGGGGACCTCGGTCTTCGACGCCTCCACCGGGGCGTGGTCGGTCTGGGACCAGCGCAACTCGATCCTGCACGAGCCCTGGTGCTACGCGCTGGCGCTGGGCCCCGGCCGCACGTGGATCGGCGTCTGGGGCGGCGGGATCGTCGAGCGGGACGGCGCCGACGGCCGCTGGCGCGAGTACCGCGACCCGGACGGGGAGATGGAGCTCGACCTGCTGGCCGACGACGGCCCGATCCACGACGTCACCTCGTTCCTGGCCTACGACGAAGGGCTGCTCTGGCAGACGACCTACTTCGGCCTCTCGCGCTTCGACGGGCGCGCCTGGCGCACCTGGGTCGCGCGCGACAGCGGCCTGCCCGGCGACTTCCTCACCCACGTCGCGGCCCGGGGACGCCACGCCTGGGTGACCACCGACCAGGGCTTCGCGGTCTTCGACGGCACGACCTGCCTCAGCTACCGCCGGGCCCCCGACGGGGGCGCGCTCTGCGAGGAGTGGCGCGACGGGCGGCGCGTGGGCGCGACGCCGCTCCTGACCGCGCCCGCCGACGACTACCTGCTCGGCTGCCAGCCCACGCCCGACGGCGTCTGGCTCGCCACGGGCCGGGGGCTCAGCCATGCGATCGCCGCCGACGGCGCAGACGCCCGTCCCGGCGCGGGAGACGGACGATGAGCGACCTGCGAGTGAGCGAGGGACCGCACCTGCTGGGGACCGCCGACCCGGCCCTGTCGGAGGCCGCGCGCGGCGAGATGCGCGCGCTCCACGTGCTCGACGAGCAGGATCGCCTGCGGGCGTTGCCCGCGCGCCGGCCCCGCGTGCCGCGCCGGGCGATCACCTCGCACGACGTGCTCAACGAGGCGACCGCCTACGCGCTGCCCTCCTCCTTCAGCCGCGGGCTGGCCGTCGCCTGGCAGCCCGGCCAGCGGGTGCTGTGGCTCTCGGGCACGGCCAGCATCGACGACCAGGGCCGCACCGTGCACGTCGGCGACTTCCGCGCCCAGCTGTGGCGCACGTACCGCAACCTCAGCCGCCTGCTCGAGAGCGAGGGGGCCGGGTGGCACG
>CAZPOZ010000734.1:0-1868 GCA_964588235.1 uncultured Planctomycetales bacterium | reverse complement strand
CGCCGGCGGTCGATGCCGCCGAGCAGGCGCTCGCCGACGCCCTGGAGGAGCACCGTCGGCGCAGCTCGTCGGGCGAGCGGCCCGACCCGGAGGAGTTCCGCGCCCTCCTGGGCGCCACCCATGCCCGGTTCCAGCGGGCCCTGGAGGCGGAGCTCGAGCTCGCCCGGGCCATGGACGGCGCGGCCGACCCCGTGGACGCCTTCCCGCGCCCCTTCGGGCCCTACACCCTGCTGGGCGAGCTCGGCCAGGGCGGCATGGGGGTGGTCTACGAGGCGTTCGACCCGCGCCTGGACCGACGCGTGGCCGTCAAGGTGCTCCACGCCCGCTTCCGCGACGACTCCGACGCCTACCGCCGCTTCGAGCGCGAGGCCAAGCGCTGCGCCGGGGTGCGGCACGACCACATCGTGGCCATCCACGACCGGGGGCTGGTGGACGGCCAGGCCTGGTACGCCATGGATCTCGTCGCGGGGGCCCCCCTCTCGCGCCTGGTGGCGGAGCGGCGCGTGCCCGACGCCCCGGCGCTGGCCCGCGGGCTCGCCGGCGTCGCCGACGCGCTGGAGGCCCTGCACGCGGCCGGCGTGCTCCACCGCGACGTCAAGCCGCAGAACCTCCTCGTGCGGCCCGACGGCCGCATGATCCTGGCCGACTTCGGCCTCGCGCGCCACGCCGACGACGACACCCTCACGCGCACCGGCGGCGTGGTGGGCACGCCCGCCTACATGGCCCCGGAGCAGATCCTCGGCCAGACCGGGCGCCTCTCGGCCGCCACCGACGTCTACGGCCTGGGGGCGACCCTCTACGAGTGCCTCGTGGGCCACGTGCCCTTCCGCAGCCCGGAGTACGGCGAGCTGGTGCAGCGCATCCGCACGGAGCCCCCGGCCTGGCCCGAGGCGCCCGAGACCGTCCACGCCGGCCTGCGCACGATCGCCACGAAGGCCCTCTACAAGGAGCCCATCGACCGCTACGCCTCCGCGGCGGCCCTGGCCGACGACCTCCGCCGCGTCGCCGGGGGCGCAGCCCCGACGGGCCGGCTCCTGAGCCCCGTCGTCCGGGCGCGCCGCCTGGTGGCGCGCCGCTGGAGGCCGTTCGCCGCCGCCGCCGCGCTGCTGGCGGTGCTGGGGACCCTGTGGAGCCGGCGCGAGGCCACGCTGGCGCTCGATCCCGTCGTCCCGGAGGACGCCGTCGTGTGGATCGACGGCGTGGAGCGGGGGCGCCCGCCGCTCGCCCTGAGCCTGAAGCCCGGCCGCCACACCGTGTCGCTGCGGCGGCCCGGCTTCCGGGCCGAGGAGCGCGTGCTCGAGGTCGGGGCCGGCGACCGGCACACGGCCACGTTGCGCCCGCTACGCCCCAACGGGAAGGGCGAAGGCGAGGCGCCCGACCGGGCGACGCTCGCGGCCTACGCGGCGGCCCTGGCCCGCGTCTACGGCGTGCCGCTGCCGGAGCAGGCCTGGCCCCCCGCGCTCACGGGCACGCGCGGCCCGCGCACGGGAGGGGGCGTGACGATCCTGGCTCCCCGCGGGCGGGTGCGTCGCGCCGACCTGGGCGCCTGGTGGGTCGAGCTCGATCCCGAGGGCTTCGTGGCCGGCGGGCGCTTCGAGCTGCGCCGGGGCACGCAGGTGCTCTGGCGCTCGGAGCCCTACGAGCCGCGGCAGCTCGACGACGTCGTCGGCCGCATCGCGCTGGACGGCGCGGCCCTCGCGGCGCTCGAGCCGGGAGTGCGGCTCCGCTTCGCGCACGTGCCCGCCTCGACCGGCGGGGCCGGCGCGCCGGTCGATCCCGTCGAGCTCGAGGTGGTCGCCGACGACCTCGGGGCCGAGCAGCGGGCCCGGCTCGAAGAGGGGCTCGGGGGGCAGGAGCCGGCGCTGGCG
>CAZPOZ010000733.1:0-1868 GCA_964588235.1 uncultured Planctomycetales bacterium | reverse complement strand
GGACGCGCTGGCCGCGGCCCTCGGCGGGCGCGCGCTCACCTCGGCCCCGGTGACGCGCGTGCGGCGCGGGGAGGGCGGCGTCGAGGTGACCGTGGCCGGGCGCCCCGCGGAGCGCTTCGACCGCGTGGTGCTGGCCCTGCACGCCGACGTGGCCGCGCGCGTGCTGGCCGACGCCGACCCGGAGGAGCGGGCCGCGCTCGGGGCGTTCCCCTACGCCCGCGCCGCCGTCACGCTGCACACCGACCGCTCGTTCCTGCCGCGGGCCCGCGCCGCCTGGGCGGCGTGGAACTGCGAGGTCCACGACTGCCGCGACGTGCAGGCTCCGGTCTCGGTGACCTACCTGCTCAACCGCCTCCAGCGCCTGCGCGCCCCGGTGCCGTTCCTGGTGACGCTCAACGCGCGGCGCGAGCCGCGCGGCGTGCTCGCGCGCGCCGTCTACGACCACCCCCTGCTCACCCGCGAGGCCGTGGCTGCGCAGGCCCGGCTGCGGGCGCTCTCGGGTCGGGGCGGCGTCCACCACGCCGGCGCGCACCTCCACGCCGGCTTCCACGAGGACGGCGTGCGCTCCGCCCTGGAGGCCGCCGCGGCGCTGGGAGCCGCCCCGTGGTGAGCGGCCCGCGAGCGAGCGCGCTCTACGTGGGCCACGTCGCGCACCAGCGGCACCAGCCTCCCCCGACCTACGCCTTCCGCCTGCCGGTGGCCGCCCTGCTGCTCGACCTCGACGAGCTCGACGCGGTGGAGCGCGCGGTCCCCTTCCTGGGGCTCACCCGGCCGCGCCTGCTCGAGGTGCGCGCCCGAGACCACTTCGACGGCCCGGGGAGGACCCTGAGGGCGCGCCTGGTCGCCACGCTGGGCCGGGCGGGGCTCCCGCCCCCGGAGGGCCGCGTGCGTTTCCTGAGCCTGCCCCGGCTCCTGGGCCACGGCTTCAACCCGGTCACGTTCTGGTGGTGCGACGCCCCCGACGGCAGCCTGGGGGCGGCCGTGGCCGAGGTGCACAACACCTTCGGCGACCGGCACGCCTACGTGCTGCCGGCCGCCGAGGCCCGCCCCACCCCGCGGGGCCTCTCCTGGGAGGTCAAGAAGGTGATGCACGTCTCGCCCTTCTTCGACCTGGAGGGCGTGTACCGCTTCGAGCTCTCGTCGCCGGGGGAGCGCCTGTTCGCCGGAGCCCAGCTGTTGCGGGGCGGCGGGCTGCGCATCGCCTCGGCCCTCGAGGCCGGGCGGCGGCCCCTCACGGCCGGCGGGCTGGGGCGCACGCTCTTGACGCACCCGGCGGCGACGTGGACGGTCTGGGCGGCCATCCACGCCCACGCGTGGGCGCTGTGGCGTCGGGGCGCGCGGTTCCACCGCCGCCCGCGCCACGAGCCCTCCGCCGCGGCGCGGCTGCCGCGCTGAGAGCCGCCCCCCCTTGAGCTCGGTCCTGCCCCTCACGCCCCGGCCGGGGCTCCGCCTGCCCGCTCCGTCCGCCTGGTTGGGCCGGCGGGTGGCGGCACGCGCGCTCCACGGGGTCCGCGGGGGCCAGCTCGCCCTGCTGCTGCCCGACGGCCGACGCCTCGCCGGAGGTCCGGCCGGCGGCGCGCTCCGCGGGACCGTGCGCGTGCACCGCTGGAGGCTGTTCCCGCGCCTGCTCCTCGGGGGACGGCTCGCCCTGGGCGACGCCTACGTGGACGGCGACTGGGACGCCGACGACCTGGAGTCGGTGCTGGAGGTCGGCGCGCGGAGCGGCACGGGCCAGGCGGGAGCGGGGCTCACGGGGCTGGCGGGGCGGCTGATCGGACGTCGGCGCGGGCGCGGCCGCGCGGTCGCGCGGCGGCACGTGGAGGCCCACTACGACCTGGGCAACGAGTTCTTCGGCCTGTGGCTCGACC
>CAZPOZ010000732.1:0-1877 GCA_964588235.1 uncultured Planctomycetales bacterium | reverse complement strand
GAGCCGCGCCGCGTGGCGCGTCACCGCGCGCACGCTCTCCACCCCGTTGCGGCGGGCGCGCAGGCGGGCCAGCCCGCGGTTCTGCGCCCAGCGCCCGTTGCCGTCCATGATCACCGCGACGTGACGGGCGCCACCGGGGTTCTTCGAGGCCTCGGACGCCATCCTGGCGGGCTCCCTGGACGGCGGCACCCTACCACGCGAGCGTCGGGAGGGGAGAACGGCCTGCGGGCCGGGGGGGGCGCCCGCCCCTCGCCCCCGCGCGCGCGGGGGGCTACACGGCCTGCGGGACCCCGGCGTCGGTGCGGATCATGCGGTCGCGCTCCGCGCCCACGCTGATCATCTCGACGTCCACGCCGATCACCTCCTGCAGCGCGCGCACGTAGCGCTGCGCGGCGCGGGGGAGGTCCTCGAAGCGCCGCACCCCCGAGAGGTCGGCGTCCCAGCCGGCGTGGCTCTCGTAGACCGGCCGGCAGGCCTCCCAGTCTTCCGCCAGCGCGGGGGGCACGTCGATCCGCCGTCCACCGAGCTCGTAGGCGGTGCAGATGCGCAGCTCCTGGAGCCCCGAGAGCACGTCGAGCTTCATCAACGCGACCGCGTCCACGCCCTGCGTCGCCACGGCGCGGCGCACGACGACGGCGTCGAACCAGCCGCAGTCGCGCTTGCGCCCGGTGGTGGCGCCGAACTCGTGGCCGCGCACGCCCATGTGCTGGCCGGCCGGGCCGGCGTCACGGGTCGGGAACGGGCCCGCGCCCACGCGGGTGGCGTAGGCCTTGGCCACGCCCAGCACCCGGTCCACCGCCTTGGGCGGCAGCCCGGTGCCGGCCGCCACCCCCGCCGGCCCCGTGTTGCTGCTGGTGACGTAGGGGTAGGAGCCGTGGTCCACGTCGAGCGCGAAGGCCTGCGCGCCCTCGCACAGGATGCGCCGGCCCGAGCGCCAGGCCTCGAGCAGCAGCGAGGTCGCGTCGGCCACGTAGGGGGCCAGGCGCGCGCCCACCTCGCGCACGGAGGCGACCAGGGCCTCGGCGTCCAGGGCTTCCAGCCCGGCCCGGGCCAGGATGCCGTTGCGCGCGGCGGCCGTCGCCTTGAGCCGGCCGGCGAACACCTCGGGCCGCACCAGGTCGGCCACGCGGAAGCCCTCGCGCATGAACTTGTCGCCGTAGGCGGGGCCGATCCCGCGGCTCGTCGTGCCCAGCGAGGCCGCCCCGCGCAGGCGCTCGAGCGCCTGGTCCATGCGCTTGTGGTAGGGCAGGACCACGTGCGCCCGGTCGGAGACGACCAGCCGGCCGGCGAGGTCGATGCCCCGGGCGCGCAGCCCCTCGACCTCGTCGAGCAGGGTCCAGGGATCGACCACCACGCCGTTGCCCACGACGTTGACGGTCCCCGGCTGGATCACGCCCGAGGGCAGCAGGTGCAGCACGTACTTCTCGACGCCGCGCGACGACTCGACGACCACCGTGTGGCCCGCGTTCGCGCCGCCCTGGTAGCGCACGACGACGTCGGAGCGCGCGGCCAGCAGGTCCACCAGGCGGCCCTTGCCCTCGTCGCCCCACTGCATGCCGAAGACGCAGGTGACGGGCATGGACGCGACGGACCTCCGCTCGAGGCCTGAGTCTACCGGCCGACGGGGGCGCCGCCCCTACGCGCTCGAGAGCGCGGGCGACAGGGGCACGCCCTCGAGCAGGTCACGGAAGCGCTGGAAGAGGTGGTGCGCGTCGTGCGGGCCGGGGGCGGCCTCGGGGTGGTACTGCACGGCGAAGGCCCGCAGGTCGGGGCTGGCGATCCCGGCGTTCGTGCCGTCGTTGAGGTTCACGTGCGTGGGGACGAAGCCCGTGCCCTTGAGGCTGGCCTCGTCCACGGCGAAGCCGTGGTTCTGGCTC
>CAZPOZ010000731.1:0-1882 GCA_964588235.1 uncultured Planctomycetales bacterium | reverse complement strand
TGGCGCGGTTCACGTCCTGCGCGAGCTCGATGAAGCGGGCCCGGTAGTTGAGGGTGCGCAGCTTCCAGGAGAGGTACATCGGGTCGAGCGGGATGCAGTGGCCGCCGATCCCGGGCCCGGGCGTGAAGCGCATGAAGCCGAACGGCTTGGTGGCTGCCGCGTCGATGACCTCGCCCACGTCCAGGCGCAGCCGGTCGCACATCAGCGCGACCTCGTTCACCAGGGCGATGTTCACGCTGCGGAAGGTGTTCTCGAGCAGCTTGGCCATCTCGGCCGCACGCGCGCTGGAGACGGGGTGCACGTGCTGGACCGCGATGGCGTAGAAGGCGGCCGAGAGCCGCGTGGAGAGCTCGTCCACGCCGCCCACGACCTTCGGCGTGTTCACCACGCCGAAGCGCGCGTTGCCGGGATCGACGCGCTCGGGCGAGAAGGCCAGCCCGAAGTCGCGGCCCAGGCGCAGGCCGCCGGCCTCGAGGCGGGGCAGCAGGTACTCCTCGGTCATCCCGGGGTAGGTCGTGCTCTCGAGCACCACCAGCTGGCCGGGGCGCAGCACCCGCTCCACGCTGCGCAGCGCGGCGTCCACGTAGGAGACGTCGGGATCCTGGCTCTTGGAGAGCGGCGTGGGCACGCAGATGCTGATCACGTCCATGTCGGCCAGGCGCGAGAAGTCGCCCGTGGCCTCCAGCAGCCCCTCGGCCCGCAGACGGGCCACCTCGGGCGTGGGCACGTCCGGGATGTAGGAGCGGCCCGCGGCGACGTCGGCCACCTTGGCCTCGTCCACCTCGAACCCGGTCACGCGCACGCCGCGGGCGGCGAAGGCCACCGCGAGCGGCAGGCCGACGTAGCCCAGGCCGATCACGCCGTAGCGGCAGGAGCGGTCCTCGATCTTCTGCGAGAGGAGGGTCAGGGGGAGCACGGCGTCCTCGGGACGGGGTCAGACGGGATGGGGGACCGCAGAGGCGCGGGCCAGGCGCGAGAGCCCGTCGGCCAGGCGCGTGGCCGGCGACCAGCCCAGCGCCGCGGCGGCCTTGCGGATGTCGGCCAGGGAGTGGCGCACGTCGCCCACCCGCCCGGGCTCGTGCCGGGGGCGGCCCTTCCAGGCGAAGGCCTGGGCGACCAGCTCGGCCAGGGTGAGGATCGAGATGCGCTCGCCGCCACCGAGGTTGATCGGCCCGACCCCCACCGCGCGCGGGGCGTCGGCCGCCAGCAGGCAGGCCTCGACCAGGTCGCCCACCCAGGTGAAGTCGCGGGTCTGCTGCCCGTCGCCGTAGATCACGGGCGGCTCTCCGCGGGCGACCGCAGCCAGGAAGCGCGGCACGACGGCCGCGTAGAGCGAGCGCGGCGACTGCCGCGGCCCGTACACGTTGAAGAAGCGCAGCGCCACCGTCTCCAGGCCGTAGGTGGCGTGCCAGGCCGAGAGGTAGGCCTCGCCGGCCGCCTTCGTGGCCGCGTAGGGCGAGAGCGGGGTCACGGGCATGTCCTCGCCCTTGGGGAGCGTGGGCGTGTCGCCGTAGACCGAGGAGGAGGAGGCGAACACCACGCGGCGGACGCCGGCCGCCTGCGAGGCGAGCAGCACGTTGAGCGTGCCGCCGACGTTCACGTCGGTCACCTCGGAGGGGTTCTCGACGCTGCGGGCGACGGCGGCCAGCGCGCCCAGGTGGTAGACCACCTCCGCGCCGGCCACGGCCTCGGCCACGGCCGCGCGGTCGCGCAGGTCGCCCTCGACGAAGCGCAGCGCCTGCGCGGAGGCGGCCAGGTTCGCCCGGCTGCCCGTGGCGAGGTTGTCGAGCACGCAGACCTCGTGGCCCAGGGCCACGAGCCGGTCCACGAGGTTGGACCCGATGAAGCCGGCGCCTCCCGTCACGCACACGCGCGAGGGACG
>CAZPOZ010000730.1:0-1885 GCA_964588235.1 uncultured Planctomycetales bacterium | reverse complement strand
GATCGTCACGATGTGCCGCGCCGTGCGCGTGTTCATGAAGTCGATCATCGCGGCGAGCGTGGTGGACTTGCCCGAGCCGGCGATGCCGGTCACCAGGATCAGGCCGCGGTTGGCCATGGCCAGGCGCTGGAGCGGCTTCACGGGCAGCGCGAGCTGCTCCATGTCGGGGATCGTCTCCTTCACGTGGCGGAAGACGAAGGCCGTGCGGCGACGCTGCCGCAGCACGTTGGCGCGGAAGCGCCCGATCCCCGGCAGCACGATGGCCGTGTCCTTCTCCTTCACGACCTGGAACTGGAGCAGCTCCTCCGGCGACAGGATGTGCGTCAGCAGCGTGTCGGCCTGCCCCTCGGTGAAGGGCTCCTCGGCCAGGAAGCGGATCTTGCCCTCGACGCGCGCGACGGGCCGGTAGCCGGTCCTCAGGATCAGGTCCGAGGCCCGCTCCTTGACCATCACCTTGAAGTGGACGAGGACGTCGTCGAGCATCCGGGGGCCTCGGGTCCTCCGGCGGGAGGCGCGTCCGACGGCCCGGGGAGCCTGGGCGGCGGACCGGACGGTGGGCCGGCCGCGACGAGCGCAGCGGCCACCGCCCGGAGCAGGGCCTCGAGGCCCGTCCCGGAGACGGCGGAGATGGGGTACACGTCCCTATCGACCGCCCGGGCCAGGCGCTCAACCGCCGCCTCCCGCTCCGGCCCCTCCGGCCAGGTATCGATCTTCGTAGGCACGACCAGCTCGGGCCGGCCCTCGAGCCCGTGCCCGTAGGCCGACAGCTCGGCCCGTACGGTGCGCCAGGCCTGGACCGGGTCCTGGGGCGCCAGCGGGCCGACGTCCACCAGGTGCAGCAGCACGCGCGTGCGTTCCAGGTGGCGCAGGAACCGGTCGCCGAGCCCGCGGCCGGCGTGGGCCCCGGCGATCAGGCCCGGCAGGTCGGCGAGCACGAACCGCCCCCCGCCCCCGAGGTCCACGATCCCCAGGCAGGGCTCGAGGGTCGTGAACGGGTAGTCGGCGATCTTCGGCACGGCCGCGGTGACGCGCGCCAGGAGCGTGCTCTTGCCGGCGTTGGGCAGCCCGAGCAGCCCCACGTCGGCCAGCAGCCTGAGCTCGAGCCTCAGGACCCGCGCCGCGCCCCGTTCGCCGGGCTCGGCGCGCAGCGGCCGCTGGTCGGTGGCCGTGGCGAAGCGCGCATTGCCCCGCCCGCCCCGGCCGCCCCGGGCCGCGACGTAGCGTTGGCCGGGCTCCACGAGGTCCACGAGCAGCGTCCCGTCGGCGGCGTCGTAGAGGCTGGTGCCCACGGGCACCTTCAGCTCGCGGTCGGCTCCGCGGGCGCCCGTCTTGCGGTCGCCCAGGCCCCGTCCGCCGTCCTTCGCGCGCAGGCGCCGCACCTGCTCCATGTCGCCGAAGGTGGTCAGCTGGGGATCGGCCACCAGCAGCACGTCGCCGCCGTCGCCGCCGTCCCCCCCGCCGGGCCCGCCGAAGGGCACGAACTTCTCGCGACGCCAGGCTACGGCGCCGTTGCCCCCGTCGCCGGCGCGGACCTCCAGCTCACGTTCGTCGATGAACATCGGGGAGCATCAGGGAACGGCGCCGGGGGCCACGGGCCACGGCGGCGCCGACCCCGTGGAGCGGCCGCGCGGGTCCGGCCGCGTCAGCTGCGGGCGGCCGCGGCCGGCGCGGGTGCGGCCGGGGGCAGCACGTGCACCGTACGGTTGGGGCGGAACTCGACCACGCCGGCAGCGACGGCGTAGAGCGTGAAGTCGCTGCCCATGCGCACGTTGCGGCCGGGCTTGATGCGCGTGCCGACCTGGCGCACGAGGATGTTGCCCGGCGCCACGCTCTCGCCGCCGTAGCGCTTCACGCCGCGGTACTGCGGGTTGCTGTCGCGCCCGTT
>CAZPOZ010000729.1:0-1885 GCA_964588235.1 uncultured Planctomycetales bacterium | reverse complement strand
ATCGTCAAGGGGGCGACGATCCCGGAGCAGGTCGGGGCCGTGCGCCGCGCGCAGGCCGCCGGCATCAAGATGAGCGTGATGGTGCTGCTGGGCATCGCCGGGACGGCGCTGAGCCTGGAGCACGCCCGCGCCACGGGGCGCGTGCTCAGCGAGATGGACCCCCGCTTCGTCTCGTGCCTGTGCGTCACGCCCGTGCCCGGCACGCCGCTGGCCGCGGAGGTGGAGCGGGGCGCGCTCGTGCTGCCCACGCCGGAGGGAACGCTGGAGGAGCTGGAGGAGCTGCTGCGCCACCTGCACCTGAGCGGCGCCGTGTTCCGCTCCAATCACGCCAGCAACTGGCTGCCCCTGGGGGGGCGCCTGCCGGCCGACCGGGCCCGCCTCCTCGAGGCCGTGGCGCTCGCCCGCCGGGGCGGGCTCCCCCTGCGGCCGGCCTGGCTGCGGGGCCTGTGACCTGAGCGCGCCCCGGCCCGCGCGCCGCTCGCGCGCAGGGGCGGCACCCGGGGACACGACCTGGGGGCGTGACAGGGGAGGATCCTCCGCTACGCTTGGGAGGATGACCCGCGTTCGCCCCCAAGCCCTGGTGGTGGCCTGCCTGTGCGCGTGCGCGCTGCTCCCGGCCGCCCCCCCGGCCTCGGCGGCCCCCGAAGCGGAGGTGGGCGCGCGGCTCGAGCGCCGCCTGGCCGAGGCCGGCATCCCCGAGGCCGAGGTGGGGGTGGCCGTGCTCACCCTGGGGCCCGAGCCCCGCCTGGTCTTCGCCCGCGGGCAGTCGCAGGCCCTCGTGCCCGCCTCGGTGGCGAAGGTGCTCACCGCCGCGGCGGCGCTCGACCTGCTGGGGCCCGCCTACGCCTTCGCCACGCGCGTCACGGCCCGCGGGCGCGTGGCCGACGGCGTCCTCTCCGGCGACCTGCTCGTGCACGGCTCGGGCGACCCCAACGTGAGCGGGCGGCTCTCGGGGGGCGGGCCGACCTCGGTCCTGGACGCGCTGGCCGCGCGCGTGGCCGCTGCCGGCGTGCGGGAGGTGGCCGGCGACCTCGTGCTCGACGACGGCCCCTTCGACCGCGCCTACGTCCACCCGGGTTGGACCGACGCCGACCGGGAGAAGTGGTACGGCGCCCCCGTGGCCGGGCTGGCCTACAACGACTCCTGCCTGGACGTGACCGTGAGACCCGGCTCGGGACCCGACGCCGCCGCCGTGCTCGACCTGCCTTCCACCTCCGGCGCCTGGGACGTGCGCAACCTGGCCGTCACCGTCCCGGGGAGCCGGCACCTCGTGGGAGCCACCTGGAGCGCGGCCGGCCCGGTGCTCGAGGTGCGGGGGCAGGTGGCCCTGACCGGGGCGCCCTACACCTTCCACGTGCCGGTGCCCGACCCGCTGGCCTACTTCGGCGGGGCCTTCGAGCGCCGTCTGGCCGCCGCCGGGGTCCGGCTCCGCGGCCGGGTCCGGCCGGCCCGCGACGGGGCCGACCGCGCGCCGGGGGCCCTGCTGGCCTAGCACGGGAGCGGGCTGCCGGCCACGCTCGAGGTGATGAACCGCCGCAGCCAGAACTTCTACGCCTCGCTGGTCTTCAAGGCGGCCGGGGCGGCGCTCGAAGGCCGGGGGACCTGGGCCAGCGGCGACGCCGCCGTGACCGAGATGCTCCGTCGCCGCGGCCTGTCCGACGGGGGCCGCACCTCGATCGTGGACGGCTCGGGCCTGGCGCGGGCCAACCGCACCACCGCCGGCACCGTGGCCCTGCTGCTGGTCTCCTTCGAGCGCGACCTGCTGCGCGGCCCGCTGCTGCTCGAGTCGCTGGCCGCGCCCGGCGAGGAGGGCACCCTGGACGACCGGCTGCTCTCCCGGCCCACGAGGGGCCGGCTGCGCGCCAAGACAGGCCCGCGGGCGCAG
>CAZPOZ010000728.1:0-1902 GCA_964588235.1 uncultured Planctomycetales bacterium | reverse complement strand
GAGGACCAGGTGGAGCGCGCGCTCCACGGGGTCGAAGGGCCGCGCGGAGGCGCCGCGGGCAGGGGCATCGGCCGTTGCAAGGCCCCGCGCCGCCCTCTACGCTCCGGCCCGAGCCCGCGCCTGCGGGCGCACCTTCGAGAGGAGCCTCATGCCGTTCACCCTGCCGCCGCTGCCCTGGGCCAAGGACGCCCTCGCCCCGCTGATCAGCGCCGAGACCCTCGACTACCACTACGGCAAGCACCATCAGGCCTACGTCACGAACCTGAACAAGCTGCTCGAGGGCAAGCCCGAGGCGGGCAAGAGCCTCGAGGAGGTCATCCGCGGGGCGGGCGAGGGGGGCGTGTTCAACAACGCCGCGCAGGTGTGGAACCACACCTTCTACTGGCACTCGATGCGGCCGGCGGGGGGCGCCGGGCCGGGCGGGGCGCTGCTCGCGGCCCTGCAGCGCGACTTCGGCTCGGTGGACGCCTTCAAGCAGCAGTTCAAGGAGGCCGCCACGACGCAGTTCGGCTCGGGCTGGGCCTGGCTGGTGCTCGACGGCGGCAAGCTCAAGGTCACGAAGACGGCCAACGCCGACCTGCCGATGCGCCACGGCCAGAAGGCGCTGCTCACCTGCGACGTCTGGGAGCACGCCTACTACATCGACTTCCGCAACGCGCGTCCGAACTACGTGGACGCGTTCCTCAACCACCTGATCAACTGGGACTTCGCCGCGCAGAACCTGGCGGGCTGAGCGCGGGCCGGGCGTGCAGCCGATCCTCCCGGAGCCGGGCTCGTTCCTCGCGCGCGCGATGGCGCGGGGCGAGCCCGGGCTGCCGCTGCGCTTCACCGCCGGCGGGCGCCGCTACGAGGTGGCCGAGGTGCTGGGGCCCGCAGCGCGCGAGACGGGACCCTGCCGCCACGGCTCGGGCGAGCGCTACGTCCGCCGGCACGTGACGCGGGTGCGCACGACGACGGGCGAGGTGCTCGTGCTCTCGGGCGCGCGGGGGCCGGCGGGCGGGCGCTGGATGCTGCGGGCGGTGGAGGCGTCGACCCCGCTCAGCCCGCCCACGGTCCCCGGCGCCTGAGCCGCTGGAACAGCAGGAACAGGCGCGTCCAACGCTCGGGGTCGTGGGTCTCGCCGAGCAGCTCGTGCACGTGGAGCGCGGCGGGCCCGCGGTGCGCCTCGAGGCGGGCTTCCAGGAGCGCCCGGGTGGTCGCGTCGGCGAGCAGGTGCGCCTCGACGAGCTCTCCCAGGCGCGGCGCGTCGTCGGCGGGGGTCGGGGGGCCGCTCACGGGGCCCGAACCGTACCCGGGCGGTGCCCGCGCGTGGCCCCCGCGGCGGCGGGGCGGTAGCGTGAGGGCCCGGAGTGCCCGTGGACCCCGCCCCGAGCCGCGCCGCCCCTGCCGTCCCGCCCGCGCTGCCCCTGGTGGTGCAGGTGGGCTTCGCCGGCTCGCGGCGGCTGGTGGAGCCCGAGGCGCACGAGGCCCTCGACCTGCCGCGGTTCGAGGAGGCGCTCACGCAGGGGCTGGCCGACCGGCTGGGGCGGCTGTCGGACGATCTCGGGCTCTCCGGGCGGCACTTCCTGTGCGGTGTGTCGCAGGTCGCGGCCGGGGCCGACCAGGTCTTCGCCCGCGCCTGCGCTGCGCGCGGCCTCCCGCTGCGCGTGTTCCTGCCGCAGCCCCGCGACGCCTACCTGGAGGCCCAGGGGGGCGACGGGCAGCCCGACTTCAGCCCGCAGGAGCGCGCCGCGGCGCGGGCTGTCCTGGACGGCGGCACGGTGATCCAGGAGCGCGTGGTGAGCGGGGCGGCGGAGCGCTCGGCGCGCTTCGAGGACGTCAACCTGGAGATCGCCCGGGAGAGCGACGTGGTCGTCTGCCTGCTGCGCGCGCAGGCCGCGGGGCGCTCGGGGGGCACGGTCG
>CAZPOZ010000727.1:0-1904 GCA_964588235.1 uncultured Planctomycetales bacterium | reverse complement strand
GGTGCGGGCTCGGGCGGCGCGGCCTCGGGCGCCTCCCGCGGAGGGGGCTCGGCGTTCGGCGCCGGGGGCGTCGGGATGCGCGCCCGGGCCTCCTTCGAGCGCTGCTCGGCCACGCGGACCGTGTCGCGCACCATCACGGTGGGCACCTGGTGCGGCTCGAAGACGGCCTGGTAGGTGCCGCCGCGGGCCCACTTGACCAGCTCCTTGAGCGTGCGCTCGTCGTGCTCGTAGGAGAGGCCCACGACGGTGAAGGTCACCTGCAGGGCGTCCAGCGGCCGCACCAGCTCGCTCCAGATGGCCGACTCGTTGCGCTGGCCGGTCGGGTTGTGCCAGCCGTCTGTGAGCAGCAGCACGTGCCGGATCGGGCTGCGTTCGCGGCGCATCACCTCGGCAGCCAGCCGCAGGGCCGCCACCAGGTTCGTCCCGGCGCCCTCCGCCTGCTGCGGCAGGTGCAGCCCCACGGTGCCCGTGCCGCCCACGGGGCCCAGGGCCAGGTCCATGCGCGCGTCCTCGGCGAAGGTCAGCACGCCGACCCGGTCGAAGCCCGAGAGCACGTCGGCGGCGCGCACGGCCGCCTCGACGGCCATCGCCCAGCGCTCGCCGCGCATGCTCGCGCTCCGGTCCAGGACGAGCAGCAGCGAGATCGGGAACGCCTCCTCGGGCTCCCGCTGCGCGACGAGCCCGGGCCCCGGCTGGGGCCGCTCGGGCTCCGGCGGCGGGCGGGGCGGCGGGGGCGGAGGGGGGCGCGGGGGCGGGGGCAGGGGCGGCGGCTCGGGCAGCGGCTCCAGCCCCAGGAGCCCTCCGATCGGCGTGCCGGCCAGGGCCGGCCAGGCCCGTGCCCCCTCCCCCGACGCCCCCTCCTGCGGCCGGCCGGGCCCCGGCTCGAGCAGCAGGCCCAGGCCCTGCTCCACCCGGGCCACGACCAACCGCGCGACCTCCTCGCTCAGGGCCCCGGCCGTGGCCGCGTCCAACACGAGGGCCTCGACGGCCCGCGCCCCGGGCGCGAGGCGCTCCCCGAGCGCCGGGGCGCCCAGCGCTTCGACCTCGAACCCCTGCACCTGCGCCGCGCGCCGCGCGGGCGAGCGCTCGGGATCCGTGACCGCCACCGCCACGCGCGGGCGCGCGCGCACGCGCACGGTGCCCTGGCGCAGCGTCGCCTCGGGCCCCGGCGCCGGGGGCGGCGGGCCGTCCGGAGAGGCCGGGGCCGAGAGGGTCAAGGCGACCACGTGGAGCCCCGGCTCCGCGACCAGCGGCCCGAACTCCAGGGCCTGCGCGCCCGACGCCGAAGCGCCCGGCCCCAACGGGCGGCGGCTCACGGGCCGCCCGTCGAGCCACAGCACCGCCTCCTGGCCTGGGAGGGCCTCGACCCGGGCGCGGACCTCGATCGGCCCGCTCGTCTCCTCCTGCGGCAGGGAGAGCTCGAGCACGCGGGCCCTCGGCGGGGGGGCGGAGGGCAGCACGCGGACCTCCAGCGCCAGCCCCGCACGCGCCGCCTCCTCCGCGGCCTCGCCCAGCCCCTCGAGCTCGCTGGCCGGCGAGAGCAGCAGCAGCAGCCGGCCCCGGTCGTCGGGACCGAGGACCGCCCGGGCCGCGAGCACGCCGGAGGCGGCCCGGGAACGCTCGGCCGGCGGCGGCTCCTCCGTGGCGCGCCGCTCCTCGGGGCCGGCCGCGGCCCAGCGCACGGGGTCGCTGCCCTGCGGCAGCAGCGGCCCCGGGAGCGCGGCGAAGCCCACCAGCGACAGGGGCAGCCCGCGCGCGGACGCTTCGTCCCGCGTGGAGGCCACCCACGCGGCGGCCTCCATCCGGGCTGCCGCGTCGAAGCCGGCCGACCGCTCCACGGCGGCCCGCGCGCGCTCCCGCCGCGCCGCCCGCCAGCTGAGCGAGGGTTGCGCGAGCGCCAGGCC